>NZ_JAZZJS010000001.1:0-15865 GCF_056180635.1 Denitrobacterium sp.
AGCGTGACGGTGGCCATGCCCGCAGCTACGGCCGCTGCGCTGCCGCCAGAGCTGCCGCCAGGAACGCGGGAGAGGTCCCACGGGTTCTTCGTGGTGCCGAAGGCGCTGGTTTCCGTGGAACTGCCGAACGCGAATTCGTCCATGTTGAGCTTGCCCAGCGGAAGGCCGCCCGCATCGAGCACGCGCTGCACGCACGTGGCGGTATAGGGCGACACGTAGCTTTCGAGCATGCGGCTGGCGCACGTGGTGTGCGTGCCCAGCTGATTCATGTTGTCTTTAAAGGCAACGGGTACGCCGGCGAGCGGGCCCATCTCATCGAGGCGACCGGCGGCGATGGCCGCGTCAACTGCATCGGCTGCAGCAAGGGCGGCTTCGGGGGTAACCTCGAGGAATGCGTTTACCTGGGCATCTACGCGCTCGATGCGCGCGAGGGAGCTTTCGGCCACCTGACGCGCCGAGAATTCGCCAGCACGCAGCCCAGCCTGGATTTCGGAAACCGTCATCGTGGAGAATGCCATTACGCATCGCCTCCCAGAATCGAAGGAATGCGGAAGTTGCCGTCTTGCTGCAGGGGCGCGTTGGAAAGCGCCTCTTCCTGCGTGAAGCCGGGAACTTCCACGTCGTCGCGCATCACGTTGGACAAATCGCCGATGGGATGGAACGTGGGTTCCACGCCCTCGAGATCGTACTCGGTGATGGGCTTCAGGCTTTCGATGATGGCATTCAGGTCGTTCGTCATCTGCGGCAGCTCTTCATCGGTGAGCCCGATGCGAGCGTATTCCGCGATGGCACGCACGTCCTTTTCCGTTACATGCTGGGTCATAGATGTCCCTTCAATGCAAAATTACATACGTCGCAAACTATAGCAAAGCAGATGGGAATGCGCGCCAAATACAGCGAATCGCCCAACATGACGTCATGAAACGCCCGAAATAGCACAACCCGCTATACGGATGGGCCTGAAAACGAAAAGCCGCCCGAGAGAAGCTCTCAGGCGGCTTGGCGCTTGCATGCGGAAACGATGCTACACGTTGAACTTGAAGTGCATGATGTCGCCGTCTTGCACGACGTAATCCTTGCCTTCCTGGCGCAGCTTACCCGCAGCACGGCAGCCCGCTTCGCCACCCAGCTCGCTGTAGTCTTCGAAGCTGGCGGTTTCGGCCTTGATGAAGCCGCGTTCGAAGTCGGAATGGATGACGCCGGCGGCCTGGGGCGCCTTCGCGCCCACGCGCACCGTCCAGGCGCGGCTTTCCGTTTCGCCGCTGGTAAAGAAGCTCTGCAGCCCCAGCAGGGCATATGCCTCGCGCACCAGGCGAGCGAGGCCGCTTTCCTGCAGGCCCATGGCCTCGAGGTATTCCGCGGCCTCCGCTTCGTCGAGCTCTGCCAGGTCGGCTTCAACCTTAGCGGAAATGGGAACGGGCACGGTACCGTCGATTTCGGGAAGCTCGGCATCGAGTGCGTCTTCGTCGACGTTGGCGATGTAGAGCATGGGCTTCATCGTGAGCAGGCACAGATCGCGGATGCTATCGACTTCCTCCTGCGAAAGGTCGAGCGTACGCGCGCGATGCCCCTCGTTCAGGCCCTCGTAGACCTTCTTGGCGGTTTCCAGGCGCAGGACCAGGCTCTTGTCGCGCTTGGCTTCCTTTTCCAAGCGGCTCATGGCCTTTTCCAGCGTGCCCATGTCGGCAAGGATGAGCTCGGTCTTGATGGTTTCCACGTCGCTGGCGGGGTTGACCTTGCCCGCCACATGCACGACGTCGGGATCGGAGAAGAAACGCACGACTTCGCAGATGGCATCGGTCTCGCGAATGTTGGCCAGGAACTGATTGCCCAAGCCCTCGCCCTGGCTTGCGCCCGCAACCAGACCGGCGATATCGACGAACTCCACCGTGGCGGGAACGATGCGCGCAGGGTGGTCGATTTCGGCCAGGCGATTCAAACGGCTGTCGGGAACAGGCACGATGCCAACATTGGGTTCGATGGTGGCAAACGGATAATTCGCGGCAAGACCGCTCTGATTGGTAAGCGCGGTAAACAGCGTGGATTTGCCAACGTTGGGCAGGCCCACGATACCGATGGAAAGCGACATGTGTACTCCTCTGTTGAACGCAATGCGCCCATAATAGCACGCAAAACGAGTACACGAGGATTCCGAGGCGTCTCCTGCGCGCCGATCACATGGATTCAAATGAAGGTAAGCCGCGCGGCCCGTCCGCGCCGTCTATCAGCTTGGCGCAAGCGCGTACCAGATGGAAGCTCCGGCGCTCCAGCCCACCTGCATGAGGTGATCGTTTTCGGCCTGATTGATGGTGTAGTTGAACGCACCAACCTCCGCATTGGGGTTGACCTGGCATAACACCTCGACACCCTGGGCGTCATCGGAATACCAGCCAATGCCTTCGTCGTTGCAGCCAGCCGCGATATACGCAGCGCGATCGGCCTCGCTCGTGGTGTAAAAGTGCTCGCCCGCCACGGCGTCGTACAGGCGATATACGGGCGTGGCGCTCGAAGTGGGCGCCGTCCAGCCAATACCCTCGTACGTCCAACCCGCAGCCTCGACTTCAGCGGCCTCATGCGGGTCGGCTGTGTAGAAGTGCTCGCCCGAATTCGGGTTGTACAAACGATGCATGGCAACAGGAGTCGAATCGTATTCACCTGCGGAAACGATTTGGAATTGCCCCTTAAGCGTACCTGTGTAATTGCCTTCGCCCGTAGCCGTGACCGTAGCCGTTCCAACGGTGTTGTTGCCAGCATACGAAAGCTCGAAATCGCCTTCTCCCAGGGCACCCAGCGCGCCATCGGTAATGGAAACGGTCGGCGTAACTGCAGATCCGGCATACGTTTGGGGAGCGATGGTGGCCATGGTGCACAGAGCGATGTCCCTAGGCGATACCGTGAAGGTAAGCTCCTTCGCAGCTGTCGCCGCAGCCCCCGTTTCACCTGCCCAAACGTAGCCTTCATCGAGGTCCGCAACCAACGTGTAGGAACCTGCATTCACGGCCGTGGCATTGCCGTCCTCATCGAAGTCAAGCGTGGCGTTCTTGTTCGCGGGTGGCGTGTAGTCTCCCGTATATCCCGGCGGAGGCGCCTGAAGCTGGGTGCCGCCTGCTTCCGAGGAGTAATACGATTTCTCGAAGATTGCCCAGAAATGATAGCCTTCACCTGCGGAAACGCCAATTTGAGCCTTGCCGTTGTACACAAGGTCACGCACGGCAATGGGAACTTGGGCCGTCTTGGACTCGTCAACCGGAGTGCTATCGAGCTCGAACGTCGCGCCCACCGTAACGTCGCTGGCAGGCATGCTAAACGACCAGGTCCCAGCCGTTTCAGTCACCTGATGAGTGCCCGTGCTATCCGTATACGTAACGCTGGCAACCTTGTAGTTTTCATACGGCTGAGCATCAACCGTGATGGTAGCGCCCTGCGCAGCAACCACAGGGCTCGCCTGGATGGTTCCATAGGAAACCGCAGCTAAACGCACGTTATACGTGGTCGGCGGCGTTTCGGAGACCGTGAAGTTCACCTGCTTGATGCCCTTGAAGTTGCCCGTTGCGCCCTGAACGTTGTCGGCAACGAAAACGGCCGTGTACGAGCCGGGCTCTGTGGGGAACGCGCTCGACTGCGCCGTGCCACTGCTAGTAGTGTACGTTACCGTGAAATCGCTGGTGGGAACGGCAAGAGGCGTTCCCGTGGACGTGGTATAGGTAAGCTGTGGAGCATGCGACGCCGCGGCCTGCGCCTCTTCGGGCGTGTAGCTAGCAGACAGCGTGGTCGTGCAACTGGAAATGTCGGCCTGCGAAATGGTGAACGAAAGGTCCTTGGCCGCCGTCGTACCATCCGACCAGGAGAAACCAGCATTCAGCGTGGCCGTTACCGGATAGGTGCCAGCATTCGTGCCAATGGCATCGCCACCGCTGATTGTAGCCTGGGTCGTGGCCCCTGCCGTAGCGGAAAGCGTATAGCCCGTACCGCCGCTCATGCCCACCTGAGCTGCGCCGTTGTAGGTGATGTCAATCGAAGAGGGGGGATTGACGGGAGTGGTAGACGCCGACTTGAACGTTGCGCGCACCGTAACGTTATCGGCTGGCATGGAAAATGCATACCTACCCGCCGTATTTACCGAACACGCGATGGAACCCACCGTTTCGCCCTCAACGGAAACGGAATCGACCGTATAGCCATTCTGAGGCGTGGGGACGAACGTAATTTCGTCATCCTCATAGCCTGAAGTGGGAAGATACTGAATCGACCCACCCGAGCCGGCATACGATGTGATGGTGTACGAAGTGCCGGTACGCTGAATAAACAGCGGCGTAAGGATTGCGTAGATGGTGCCCGCCGACGCCTGGCTAGCTGCATTGGAACCAAGCATTGTGTAGATGTCGGGCATCGTGAAGTGAAAAACATTCTTGGAATCCCTCGCGATCACGTAATCGTCCACGGGGTTAAGCGTGGCCTCCGCCGCGCCCGCAAAGGAAACCCTGATGCAGTCATAGGCATCAGGAAGCGTGTAGCCCGTATTAGGCGTTACGTGCACATATACCGTCTCATCCGCTGCCGCAGCGGCAATTTCATGCTCGCCTGCAAGGTCGCTCGTATACGTGATGTCGCCATACGCGGAAGATCCCGACGTCATGGTGTAGAACTTGAATTGCGTAGCGTTATCGGTAACCGTCTGACCTGCGTCAACATAAGCATATGCCCGTTCCACCGGAACGATAGGAGTCATGGCAACGGCCATGATTATCGCCAGCAACGCACCCAGAATGGCACGCACAATGCGCTGGATAGAAAGGGAGTTACCCACGGTTTCGCAGCTAGCACGACCATGCGAAGCCGCAAGTCGCACGGGGATATAGCTCGCACAGGAAACATGGCGCAATCGACGCCGAGTGCGCCTTTTACGCACGTCGGACGGTTTTTCCGAAGAAGCATGAGCGAACGCGTTCATTACGTCCCCCTATTCCCCCAAACGCATTGCGGCATACACCCCACACAGCCGCACATGCGGAAATTACTACCGCAATTCTATCAAATTCGAAGGTGAGCTTCTAGGGTTCAATCAGGCAAAAGACCAGGTGGGAAGGCACGTTTGGTTCAAGCGGGGTGGACGACCCAAAAGAAATGCACCTCCCCTCTCCCCCACGTTTTCACGAAAATGCGCTGATAGCTCGTTCCCATACCCACCAATTTAAAAAAGGCAAAGCAACGAAAATTACGATTTGATAACCACCCGCAAGAACGCACCCCTCCCACCCCCCTGGGGATACTCAAAAGATTCGCCCCGGAAAATCCGGGGCGAAAACGCAAAACACGGTATAGATTGCGGGATAGTTTACGCCAGCAGCGGCGTAAGGGGACCCTGCGAAAGCACGGATACGAAATGAGTTGCACGCGAGATGGCCGTGTACAAACGGCGGCGCGCAAGCGGCGTATCGGGATATACCGAATCCTGGGCATCGGGCACGATGACGGCGTCGAATTCCAGACCCTTGGCCAGCGGCAAATCGATAAGCACAACGCCCGCAGCTGGCAGGCTGGCATTCGGGCGCATGAGCACGATATCGCCCTCGCCTGCCTCGTCGGGCTTACGTGCGCCCAGCTCACGGGCGAGCCAACGTACGCGATCGTGGCTTTCCGCAACAATGGCCGTGAGGCCACCACGCTCTCGTGCAACCTCGATCTGAGCGCGCAGCGCAGCAAGATACTCGGAGGAATCTCGCGAACACGCCTGGATGGTGGGCGCCTGCCCCTCGCGTTGCACCGACGTCGCCTGGATATCGCTGCCATGCACCAGCCCACAGAACATGCTGGTGATTCCAGGGGTTGATCGATAGCTGGTGAGCAGGCGGCATTCGCTCACCTCGCCTTTGGCCCGCGCGAAAACCTCGCGAATCTCGGGGAAGGTAGCAGTGCGCTCGCGAATGGCCTGGTGCTCGTCGCCCAGCAGCAGAAAATGCGCATTCCCAAACCAATGAGCCAAGACCATGAGCTGGGCTTCCGTATAATCCTGAACTTCGTCGACCATGACGTAGCGCGCGCTGCGGCATCCGGTTCCGGCGAATCGGGCCTTCAGATAGAGCCACTCGACAGCGCTCACGGTGGACTGGCCCGTTACGCGCATGCCGATGCGGTCGAAGCGAAGCCATTCCAGGTTCTCGACGGCCTCGTGTGCCACCGCATAACGCGCCTGCACGTATTCCTTCGCGAGGTTGATGGTCTCCTCTTGCGTGGAAGGGGCGATGGCGCTGCCGAAGATGCGCACCATATCGTCGACATCGAGCGAGAGCATTTCGTCGTGCACGGCTTCGTCGTGAGCCATGGAATCGAGCCTGCGGTCGAGGCGCTCGTGAAGCTCCTCCACCATAAGGCCACTGAAGCGCGGACCCACGGGAACGTGCTCGTACTTGCGCGCAGCCGATTGCACCTGAGATGCCTTCAGCAGCACCGTGCCGTCGATGGCAATCTCGCGGAAGTCGTGTTGATCGAGCGTCATGCTGGGAAGCGCGTCGGCGATGGCTTGCAGCACGCTGGGCGCCGTTGCCTCGCCCATGCCGCGGTCGGCCAGGCCCTGGCTTTCCACGAAGGAGCGCCACGTGAAAATCTGGGGGTTCCTCTCCCCCATGCTGGGGAGCACGTCGTCGATGTAACGCCCGAAAACGGGATTGGGCGTGAAGAGGTACACCTGATCGGGTTGCAGGTTTTCGCGGTTGCGATACAGCAAGTAGGCGATGCGCTGCAGCAGCACCGATGTCTTGCCACTGCCGGCGATGCCGTTCACCACCAACGCGGGCACGTCATCGTGACGCACGACTTCGTTCTGCTCGCGCTGGATGGTGGCCGTGATAGCGTGCAGCTTTTCGGAGTGACGCGAACCGAGCGCCTTCAGGAGAAGCGGGTCCTCGATGGCGACCGTGGTATCGAAGTACGCGTTGAGCGTGTCGCGCGTGATATCGAACTGGCGGCGCAGCGTAAGGTTGGCGTGAATGGTGCGCCCATTGGCCTCATACGACGTGGCGCCGTTGCTCTGGTTGTAGTACACCTCGGCCACGGGACTGCGCCAGTCCACGATGAAGTGGCGACGCGTCTCATCGGCAATGCCCACGCTGCCCAAGTAGATGCTTCGGGCGGGTGCACCCTCCTTCAACTGCAAGTCGATACGCGCGAAGTACGGCTGGCGCATGAGCATTTCGGCGCGGCGCAAGTTTTCCTCAGCCGCATTCGCCGTACGCTGGTAGCCGGCGATGATGCTATTCATGGCCTCGAGTTCGATCATGGTTTCGGCCGTATGGTCGACCTCGGCGAAGTCGAGGGAGCGCTCGTCGCGCATGCTCCCCAAATCGCGCGTTGCTTCCTCGCTCGTTGCGCGAATCTTTTCCAGCTGCGCATCGCGAATGCCGCGTAGCTTTTCATAGGTGTGGGTTAGATGCTCTTGCTCTTCGGAGAATACCGCGTCGTCCACGAGAACCATCCTTTCGTGAAATTCGGGCATTTTAGTGTAGCGAACGCACACGTGCGTTGCAAACGCGCGCTAGGTTCGAGTAAGTCGAAGTAGCGAAAAATGCCTAGGCGTCCTCTGGGGGGTTGCTGCGAATGCCCACGATGATTTGATTGCCACCCGAGCGCAGACGCATCACCTTCGCGCTCACGCGAGGCACGGAACTGCCGTTCCCCAGGCGGTAGGACACCGTGAAGACGCCACGCGTATCGAGCTCGCGCACGATGGCCTCGGCCGAGAACCGGGAAAGGAAGCGCTCGCGGTCATCTTCGTGCACGCGGCTGAGCGCAGCGGTTCGCGCGACCTCGAAGAAGTTTTCGCCATGGCGCTCCATCACGAGCTCATCGCCACCCACGCGCAGGCTGTACTCGATGAAATGCTCGGTATCCAAATCGACGTAATAGATGCTGTGGTAATCGGCCGCCAACGCGCGCACGACGCTCGCGTACGTGGCCCCCTCGCTGGGTTGCGAGATGGAAAGCACCACCGTTACCACGGCTTGCTTGCCAGAAACGGGGTTCGCGCCAATGTAGCGAATGAACGAATGGACGACGGAACCATCGGCCATGGTCTCATCAAAAAACATGCGCCCGCCGCGTTTGCAGCACTGGCGCACGATATTCATGAATGGCGATTGCTGGCCGAACGATTTGCGCGTATGGCCCGTAGGATCTTCCTCGATGCCCAAGCCGAAGAAGCGGTCCATGAAATCGCGGTACGTCTGATTCGAGCGCACGTACGACACCATGCCGTCGGAGAACTCGATGATGCCCATGGGCAGCGCGTCGACGTAGTTGCTCAGCTCGTCTTCCTCGCTCGCCATGACGGCCAAGTCGTACAGGTTCACGCTGCCAATGGCATCGTAGTACACCGATTCCTCGGGGTTCTCGAAGCCAATTTGCGCACCCTTTTCGTAGCGTCTGAGGATATCGTCGAACGGAATGGGCTTGCAGAACAAATACCCCTGCAGCTTGGAGCAGCCCACTTCGTGCAGAAAGCGTTTCTGCGACTCGGTTTCCACGCCCTCGCAGAGCGTATCGATTCCCAACGACGTGGCCATCTTGATAAGCTCGGTGAGCACGATGCGCGCGCTTTCGCTTTCGTCGAGGCGGCGCATGAAGCTCATGTCGAACTTGATGAGGTCGAATTTCATGTTCTGCAGAAGGCCGACGGAGGAATACCCGCTGCCAAAGTCGTCCATCCAAACGGGGAACCCGAGCTTGCGAAGGCGATTTACCTGCTCTTTCATGTAATCGGGATCGCTACCGATGGTGCTTTCCGTTACTTCGATGGCAATCATGGAGCGCTCGAACCCCGATGCATCCACCCGCTTCACGATGCGGTCGACGATGTCGCACGCCGTGAAGTCGGAACGCGAGAGGTTGATCGACGAGGGAACGACCTCGAGCCCCAGCTCGCGCTGACGCTGCATCTTCTTGAGCACCTGGTCGAGCACGTGCAGATCGAGCTTGTAGATAACGCCCGCCTCTTCGAGTGCGGGCACGAAATCGATAGGCGAAAGCTCGCCGAACGTTGGGTCGATCCAACGGGACAGCGCTTCCTCGTTGCACACGCGACCGTTCAGCGTGCGGACTATGGGCTGATAGCGCACCTCGATCCAGCCTTCGGCAATAGCCCTATCCAGATTGGCGAGCACGTGCATGCGGCGCTCCGCCTTGCCGCGCAGGGCGCTATCGAAATACCCATAGCATGACTCATAGGCATTCTTCAGGGCGTCGCACGCGTACTTCGCGCCGTCGCATGCCTCACTAACGGGCACCGACCCCAGTTCGCCCAGATAGATACCCACACGCAACGGAAGGCTATTGCCCCCGTTGATGCTTGCGCAGTCATCGAAAAGCCCTTTCAGGCGTTCTTCGAGGCCATCTGCCTTCGTGAAGGCAGCGAAATGGTCGCCGCCAATGCGGCAGCAGCTTTCTGTGCCGAAGGAATCCTTCAATGCGCTGGCGACTTCCCGGATGAGCCTATTCCCCGCAGCAAAGCCGTTCTGCAGGTTGAAGATCTTCATGCCATCGAGGTCGATGAAGAGAAGCGCCGGCACGCATCCCTGCTCGCGGATGGAACGCTTGCCGGCTTCGGCAAGTTCGAAGAAATAGCTCATGCTGGGCAAGCCGGTGAGGTAGTCGTAACGATGGGCGCGCAAGAGGCTTTCCTCGTGCAGCGCCTCGATAAGGGCGCATTCGAGTTCGGACTGACGTGAAGAGCCGTCGTCGACGTAAGGGCCTTCGTCCATGTACCACACGTGCACGAGACGAGTGCCGTCGACATCGACGTGACGCCCCTTGGCGTGCACCATGCGATAGCCGCCCGCGGAAACATCGCGCGTACGATAGACGACGTCGAATTCGCCGCCATCATTGGCGAAGCGATAAGCGGCTTCGGCTATTCTGGAAACGTCGTCGGGATGCGTGTCGCGATACATGTCGTTATCCATGTCGACATATGCACGCGCACGGTCGGAGTAGCCAAACTGGCGAAGAAAGCCATCGGAAAGGATGAGCGTCACAAGCTGATCATCGATAAACTGGTACACAGCGCACGAGTGGGCTAAGCCTTCCAGCAGCTTTCTTTGCTCATGGCTGTACTCGTATCGTTCCATGGCCATCACCTGGCCCCTTCAAACAACCCCGCATTGCAACGCGACGAAACCGACACACAAGGCCGCATCGAACCCGACACCCAAACAGATGTGGCACCCATTATAGCTAAGTTGCCGCAAGCACCACTATCCGTGGCGGAAATATGAGTTACACCCCCGGAAACGGGCATTGCTCGCGACTAAAGCAAAAGGAGCGCCGGGTGCCCGTGCGCTCCTTTCCCATACATATACAACATGCTTGGCGGAGCACACGGGGTACCCACCCACAAGCACGGCGCTAGGCGATTTTCACGACCCAGCCCTCGGGGCCTTCGAGCTCGCCGCTCTGAATGCCCGTGAGCGTCTCGCGCAGCTTGGTCATAACCGGACCAGCCGCTTCCATGCCGCTGATCTCGATAACGGTATCGCCATTGGTGATCTTGCCCACCGGGCTGATAACGGCAGCGGTGCCGCACAGGCCCGCCTCGACGAAATCGCCGGCTTCCACCTCGGAGAACTTCACGGGACGCTCTTCGACGTTCATGCCCAGAATGTCGCGCGCGACAACCACGAGCGAGCGACGCGTGATGGAAGGCAGGATGGAGTCGGTATGGCTCTGGGGCACAACGAGCGTGCCTTCCTTGTTCACGAAGATGATGTTGGCGCCACCAGCCTCTTCGACGTACGTGCGGCTCTGAGAATCGAGGTAGAGGTTCTCGGCGAAGCCATTAGCATGCGCCTCGACGTTGGCCTGAAGGCTCATGGCGTAGTTCAGGCCGGCCTTGATGTTACCAGTGCCACGCGGTGCAGCGCGGTCGAACGGGCTCACGCAGATAGAGATGGGCACGGCGCCGCCCTTGTAGTACGGGCCCACGGGCGTGACCAAGATACGGAACTGGTATTCCGTTGCGGGCTTCACGCCGATGACGACGCCCGTAGCGAACATGACCGGGCGAATGTAGAGCGTGGCACCACTGCCGAACGGAGGCACCCATTCGATGTTGGCTTTCACGACCTCTTTCACGGCCTCGATGAACTTATCCTTCGGGAACGGAGGCATGCACAGGCGCTCGGCCGTGTCGTACATGCGGTCGGCGTTCAGGTCGGGGCGGAAGCACACGACGTCGCCCGATTCCGCGGTATAGGCCTTCAGGCCCTCGAAGCATTCCTGGCAGTAATGGAGGATGCCAGCGCACTCGCTAATGGTTACGGAATGGTCGGACGTAAGGCCGCCCTCTTCCCATTCCCCATCGCGCCAATTGCATACATAGCTGTATGACGTGGGCATATAGCTGAATCCCAAGCTACCCCAATCCAGATCTTTCTTTTCCATGCGCCATCCTTCCACGCGCTCGCGGTGAAAACTTCATCCGATTGTACTACTCCATCGCGCTAAAGCACGACAATTCATAGAAATGAAAGCCCAGTTCCGGCATGCGGTGTCATAGGGCAAAAGAAAAGGGCGCGCGAGACGAACCCGCGCGCCCAAAAGCGCATCGATATGCGTACGGCGAATGAGCCGCTTACTCCATGACGACGTAGTACACGTACATGGGGCCATGCACGCCCTCCACGCGCACCAGCTCGATGTCGCTGGTAACGGAAGGACCGCTGATGAAGCAGACCTGGCTGGCCAGGGCATTGCCGGCCTTGCGAGCTTCGTCGAGCTCGTCGAGCACGTCGCGCATCGTGGGCTTCATGGTAGAAGCGTCGACGAGCACGATGTGCGCCAGCGGAAGGAGGCTGATGGAACGACCGCAATCGGCAACCATGGGCTGCACGATAGTGCCCGTTTCGGCGATGGCGGCATCGGCATACGTGACGCCAAAGCGAGCCTTGTTGCACGCCTGAATCATGGCGTCGCGATCGCCTTCGGCATCCCAACGCACGGCATCGCCGCCCAGAACGGCGGGAATGCCCAGCTCGGCAAGCTTCGGCTGCGCGGAGTACACAGCGGGGCCAACCTGAACGGTGGCGCCTTCTGCGGCATCGGCGGCGCGAGCCTCGGAAACGATCTTGCCAACGGCCTCGGCAGCACCCTCGGCGGTGGTGCGCACGACGCTCACGCGGATGGCTTCGGCCTGCTCGACAAACATGTCGACCAGGGCATCGTGGGAAAGCCCGTCGGTAACGCGCACGGGGCGCTTCACCTGCTTAGCCGCGGTAGGAGCCTGAGGCACGGATTCGTGGTTCAGACGCGCGGAAATAGGCGCTAGAAAATCATCGAGCGTGCAGCGACTCATCGGGCATCGCCCTCCCCTTCATTCACATCATTGGCAGAGGCTTCGGCCTCGGCAGCCGCATTGGCAGCCTTGTGCTCTTTAAACCAATCGCGGAAACGGTACTTGCTCAGAACATCAACATCGCGGAACGACGTCCAGCCCTTAAGGATGGGCACCCACTGGGTACTGGCATCCAGGCGGCCTTCCTTGCCCGACATGAGGTTCATGACAGGACGACCCACCTTCATGATACCGCGATACAGCGGCACATGCTGCCACATCGTGGAGGCGCCGCGGAACAGAGGCACTTCCCACATATGGCCATGACCGGCTTCGATCATGTTCATGCGATGGTCGCGGATGAGGTCGTGCAGCGGAATCTTCACCGGGCAGCGGTCGGAGCAGGCACCGCACAGCGTGCAGGCGAATGCGAGCGTGTCGATCTTCTCGTAGCCTTCCAGCGCGGCCGTGAGCACGATGCCCATGGGGCCGGGATAGATGGAACCGTAGCCGTGGCCGGTGATGTGACGATACACGGGGCAAATGTTCAGGCAGGCGCCGCAGCGGCAGCAGCGGAGCATAGAGTCGAACTGGCCGCCAATCATACCGGAACGGCCGTTGTCCATGATGACGTAGTGCACTTCCGCAGGGCCATCGAGCTCACCAGCGCCACGAGCGCCGGTATCGAGGCTGAAGTACGCCGTCATCTGGGCGCCAACGGCGCTACGCGGCAGCAGGGCCATGCTGGCGTCGAGGTCGGCCAGCGTGGGAACCAGGCGGTCGATGCCGATAACGACGATCTGAACCGGCGGGCAGGTGTCGACCATGCGGCCGTTGCCCTCGTTGGTTACCAGCGTGACGGAGCCCGTTTCGGCAACGGCAAAGTTGCAGCCGCGGATACCCACTTCGGCTTCCATGAATTCCTCGCGCAGGATCTTGCGCAGGAAGTGCGTGATGTTCTCGGGCACGGAATCGCCCTCGTAGCCGCGCTCGCGCTCGTAGATCTTCGCGATGGCGTCGCGATCGAGGTGCAGGGCGGGAACGACGATGTGAGAGGGACGATCCTGCGCGGTTTGCAGGATGTTCTCGGCGCAGTCGGTTTCAACGACCTTGATGCCCGCGTCTTCCAGAACCTCGTTGAGGCCCATTTCCTCGGTCATCATGCTCTTCGACTTCACGCAGCTGGCGGCGCCGTGTTCCTCGAAGATGTCGAGGATTTCCCACAGGGCGTCGCGGTCGGAAGGCGCATAGTGCATGATCACGCCGTTGGCCTCGGCGTTCTGGGCGAACTGGCGCACATAGTAGTCGAGATTGTCGGTAACGTTCTGGCGCATCTGCTTCGCCACTTCGCGCATGTCCTCGAAGCCGGGCATGGCGTCGACGACTTCAGCGCGCTTATTGAAGAAGGTCTCCTGCGCGGTTTCGATGGCGTTGTGCTTGAAATCGTCTTCCAGGCACGTCGCCACGCGATCGCGCAGCTTTACATCGGTATCGTAGAGGATTGCCATCGGTTACTCCCTCGCATCCAGAATCTGGGCGATATGCAGAACGCGGATATCGCGGTCGAGCTTGCCTTCGGTGCGCATACGCGCCAGCGCGCCCTTGATGTTCATCAGGCAGGGCACGTCGCCGCCGCAGAGAACCTCGGCGCCCGTGTCGATGATGGTCTGGCACTTCTCGGCTACGATGGCGCTCGAGATTTCGGGCTGCTTCACGCTGAAGGTGCCACCGAAACCGCAGCAGCGGTCGGCATGTTCCATCTCGATGTACTGCAGGCCCTTGACGTTGCGCAGCAGCTCGAGGGGCTGCTCTTCAACGCGCAGGAAGCGCGTGACGTGGCAACTCTTGTGATACGTGACGGTGTGGGGGAAGCTAGCGCCCAGGTCGGTTACGCCCAGCTTGTCGACAAGAAACTCGGTGAATTCGAAGAAACGGGAACGCACGGAAATAGCGTCGAGCTTCGACTTGTACTCGGGGTCTTCGATGATGGCCGGGTAGTCGTCGATGATGGCGCTCATGCAGGAGCCGGTGAGAGACACGATGGCATCGTAATCCATGTTGTAGTAGGAATCGATGATGCGCTGAGCAACGGGCACAAGTTCCTTCTTGTAGCCCGAATTCGTGAGCATCTGCCCGCAGCAAATCTGCTCTTCGGGCATTTCGACCTCGCAGCCGAGCCGCTCGAGCACATTGACAGCGGCAATGCCCACTTCCGGGTAGAACATGTCTACCAGGCAGCCAGGGAAAAATGCAACTTTCATTCGGATGGCGCTCCTCACGTCGTCTCTCAAACTCGTCCATCCCGTTTTAGGGATTGCGCCCGTTATAACAGGAAATGACGCGTAACGGAGCGAATGCACATAGAGAATTCTATTTATGAGGTAGGCTATTATCTGTATTTACCGTTGGCGGCTTTTTTGCCACCGTATAGCGGTATCACACGTTCGTTTTTTAGGAGTCTGCTATGGGGCTTATCGCCGTCGCATCCGCATATCTGAAGTACCGCGACCGATGGGAAGACATCTGCGACTGCTGCGCGCTTTGCTGCCATGAGCGAGAGCTCGTAGACGGCACCCTGGCCGTGAGCTTTTCCGAACCCTGCGCGTTCCTTGACGAGGAGACGGGACTCTGCCGCGTATACGACGAGCGGTTCGCCCATCAGCCGCGCTGCCGCAAGATCACGCTGCGACGCGCGCTATTCGACCCATATATGCCTCCCAGCTGCGCTTATGTGCGCCTTTTCCGCCCGCTGCTGCATGGGGGCAAAACCCTGGACGAAAACTAGACCACCAGGCGATGGCAAGGGACCGGTCGCCACCCTTGCTAACAAATGCCTAACGTGACACCTTCTAAGCCGAGAACAACGCTGGTAGCGGTACAATTACGCAAAGGAGTTCGGGGGTTAGGAGCGCACATGGACAGCTTTCTGCAAAACCTGGTACGCGACCGCGCAATCATGGCCATCGCAGGCATCGCTATGGGCGTTGCGCTCATCATTCTCCAGGCGAATGCGCTCGATTTCATCGTGTGGGTTTTGGGAGTGCTCGCGCTCGCATCCGCGGCAGCCTACGCGCTCTCATACGCCTTCGGCTCCATCAAGAACCCCGGCCGCATCGTCGCAGCGGTTCTCTGCGCCTTCGCGGGCTTGTTGTTCGTGTCGGCCCCGCAAGCCGTCGTGGATTTCCTGCCCCTCGTCATTGGGCTCGTGCTGCTAGTGAACGGCATCACGAACTGCGCTCAGAGCTTCGCGGCCGCCGGCTTGTTCGGCAGCATCGCGCTTGGTCCCGCCATTATTTCGGCGCTCGTGGCCATGATGGGCCTGCTCATCATGATGCGCCCCGGCGCCGTGGCCGATTTCGCCGTGGTGCTCATGGGCGTCAGCCTTATCGTGAGCAGCGTCTTCGACATCTATCTCATGATCATCGACCGCCGCAGGCGCCCCATCGACATCTACGTGCGCTAGCGCGAGACACCCAACAACACGCATCTTCATAGACGCATTACGCACCCGCTGTAGCCGAAGCTTCGCGCTTCGGCTTCTTTTTT
>NZ_JAZZJS010000002.1:0-9075 GCF_056180635.1 Denitrobacterium sp.
GACACCTACGACGTGACCTTCGAGGGCGTAACCCTGGGCGAGACCGCCGACACGACGGGCAACTACGTGGTAACCGCCGTGAACGCCGGCATGCTGAGCATCGAACCGGCGAGCCTCACCGTTACCGCTCTCGACAAGACCTACTCCTACACCGGGCAGCCCCAGGGCCCGGCGGGCACCTACGAGGCCGAGCTTGGCGCGTACGTGACGGTCGAGGGCCTGCAGGGCTCCGACGCACTGACCGCCATCACGCTTTCCGGCACGCAGACGATGGTTGGCGAGTATGACGGCGAAATCGTTCCCTCCGCTGCGGCGGTTGGAGCGGCGACCGGCAACTACGATATCTCCTACGTTGCTGGCAAGCTCACCATTGCCGCCGATAACACGCCGGTCGTGATCTCCTCCTCTTCCAAGAGCTGGACGTACGACGGCCAGACGCACACCGACGCGGTGTTCTCCCTCACGTACGGCGATGCCGAGGTTGCCCCCGACGCGACGGGCAGGGTGTTCACGCTCCCCACGGGCGATACGCTCACCGTTACCTCCACGGCTGAAGGCGTGAAGGATTACAACGCGGCGTACAGCAAGAACAACACGTTCGAATACGCGCTTGCCAATGCCGGTCAGTACGGCAACGTGACCACCGAGTTCGGTACGCTTTCCATCGAGCGCGCTGCACTCACCGTTACCGCGACCGACAAGGATTACACCTACAACGGCGAGGCCCAGGGTCCGGCCGGCACCTACGAGGCCGAGCTTGGCACGTACGTCGTAGTCGAGGGCCTGCAGGGCACCGACGCCCTGACCGGCATCACGCTCGCTGGTCAGAAGACGGCTGCGGGCACCTATGAGGACGCAATCGTTCCCTCCGCTGCGGCTGTGGGCGAGGCGACCGACAACTACGACATCGAGTACGTCGCCGGCACGCTGACGATCGCCAAGAGGGACATCACCGTTTCGGTTGAGGGCTCCACGGCTACGTACACCGGCACCGAGCAGTCCGGTAGCTCCAGTTACACGTTCGGCAACCTGGTGGAGGGCCATACGGCTACCATCGAATACAGTCCCGCAACGGGTGTTGATGCCGGCGTGTACGACAACGGCGCGTTCGGCGGCTTCACCGTGGTTTCCGGCGGGGAAGACGTTACCGCCAACTACAACCTGAAGACCGCAACGCCCGGCACGCTCGCCATCGAGCCCGCCGCCATCACCGTCACGGCCGATGACAAGAGCAAGGTCTACGACAACGACCCGTTCACCGATCCGCAGCTTACGGCGACCGTCACCGGCGCTCCTGCTGCCGGCGTGACCCCGGTCTACGAGGTCGTCCGCGAAGAGGGCCAGGACGTGGATACCTATTCCGTCTCGGTGCTCGTGGTTGCCGACGACAACCCGAACTACGTGATCGCGGTTGAAGATGGCATCTTCGAGGTAACCCCGGCTCCCGTTACCGTGACCGCCGCTAGCGAGGAATTCACCTACGACGGCACGGCCCACTTCAACGCGGAATACACGGTTACCGGCCTGGTAGGCGATGACGCAATCGTCGCAACCGTATCCGGCGAGATTACCTTCCCGAGCCAGAGCCCGGTTGCCAATGAGCTCGTGAGCTACGAGTTCACCGCGGGCAAGCCTGGCAACTACACCGTCACCACGGCCGATGGCAAGCTGACAATGAAGAATGCCGAACAGGCGATCACCATCACGGCGGCATCCGACTCCAAGACCTACGACGGCACGGCGCTCGCCAACGACGAGGTTACGCTCACCGCGGGCACCCTGTTCGAGGGTGACGTGCTCGTGGCCGAGGCCAGCGGCTCCGCCACCAACGTGGCCGACACGGCAGAGGGCAACAACCCGGTAGCCGAGGGCTACAAGATCATGCATGGCCTCGAGGACGTTACTGCTAGCTACGTGGTTACGGCTGAAGCGGGTACGCTCACCATCGCTCCCGCGCCCGTCACCGTTAAGGCCGACGACGCAACCAAGGTGTTCGGCGCCGCCGATCCCACCGAGTTCACCGCGACCGTCACCGGTCTGCTGGGCGACGACACCGTTGAGTACGCCGTTACCCGCGCTCTTGGCGAAGCGGTAGGCGACTACGCGATTACGCCCGCCGGCGAGGCTGCCCAGGGCAACTACGCGGTAACCTACGAGCCTGGCACGTTCACCATTACCGCGGCTCCCGCCCCGGCCCCGGCTCCGGCTGATGGCGGCACGCCCGGCGCGACGCCCCTCGTCGCCCCCGGTCCCGCGGCTCCCGCGCCCGCTGCCACCCAGGTGATCACCGATGACGCCACGCCGCTGGCTGGTCCCGAAGAGACCATCATCGATGAGGAAACCCCTCTTGCCGCGAATGATGCCTTCGCCGCCGATTCCGAGCAGCCCACCTGCTGGGTCCACTGGGCAATGGCTCTTGGCATCCTCGTCTCCGTGGCCGTATACGCCGTGGCCATTGCGCGTCGTCGCTCGTTCACTGACGGGCTGCGTGCCGACGGCGACGCCATCCGCGGCCTCGATCCCGATGCGTCCGAAACGTCGCAGGATAGCGCTCAGGGCGTTCCTGCCTACAAGGAGGTGTAACGACAATGCGTAAGCCGACTGTCATTATCACTATCATCCTGGTTGCTATCTCGATCGCCCTGCTGATTGCCTGGTACGCGCTTGGGCTCTACCGGGTGGACAGCCCGCTCGACCTGTTCGTCGACGTGGCATGGTGGCTCGTTATCATCGGGTGCTGCCTGCTGGTGGCGCACAGCGAGCAGAGGCGCCGTCGCGCGATCCGCACCATCTACGTTTCCGACAACGCGCTGTACAACAGCAGCACCGGGTTGGTTCCCTGCTCCGATCCCGCTCAGCGCCCGGCGGCCATGCGCCGCATCCTGAGCGACGTCGACTACGGGTTCCACAAGCGCGAGCTGCCCGCGGAAGGCACGTTCGAGTGCGTGTACGTGGTGAGCACCGACCGCTACGAGGATGGCGGCGCCGACAACGAGGTTCGCACGTGGGATGGCACCATTGACATGGTGACTCCCGGTGTTCGCAAGCCCGTTTCGTCGATTGAGTTCCATGGGGTGAAGCAGCTCTCTTCGCTCATGGCCTAACCAAGAAGGCTCGAGGGGGTTGGGGACGGCCGGAGCCGAACTCCTCTATAGGGCAGATGCCAGATAGAGGTTGTTCGGTTTCCGGTCGTCCTTTTTCGTGCCCTGCGCGTTCTGCCCTACAATGGGCCGAAATGCGTAAAGGGGAAGACATGCCTATGGAAACCACCACGTTCGATGCTCCATCCAAGCTGTACGAAGACGCGGCAGCTGCATATGCCCTGTACCGCGTTGGCGCCGATATTGGCGGCGAAGCGGTGCTTTTGGTATCGCAGGGGGAGTCCGCCCTCATCGATGCGGGCTACGCATGGTGCGTTCCCCAGACGTATCGCAATATCCAGGCCGTTCTGGGCGATAAGCCCGTCGACATGCTCTTGCTCACGCATTCCCATTACGACCATGCCGCAGGCGCCGGCTTCCTGAAGGCTTGCATGCCGGAAATGACGGTGTGCGCGAGCGCCCATGCCGCGCACGTGTTCGAGCGCCCAGGCGCCATCGCCACCATGCGCAAGCTTAACGATGCGGAGGCGCACGCCCAGGGACTCGAGGAGTACGAGGACGTCGCTGCCGTGAGCGTCGACCGCGTGCTTGCGCCCAACGAGGAGATTCGCGTGGGCGCCTTGACGTTCCAGGTGCTCGATGCCCCTGGCCATACGCGTGATTCCCTTGCTTTCTGGTCGGCTGAGGCGCGCCTTCTTCTTTCGTGCGAAAGCGCCGGCGTGTATGCTGGCCCCCTGCCCAAGGGGGCGGCTCCGGGCGGCGCGCTCGTCGACGGCACGCGTGTTCCCGCCGATGTCACGTGCATGTGCGAGATTCCCGCGCTCACGGGGTATGCCGACTGCCTGGCGTATATCGAGCGCGCGCGTGAGCTGGACCCCGCGGTCATGCTGGTTCCCCATTCGGGGGTCATGGTGGGGAAGCAGGTAGGCGCGTACCTGGCCGCCGCGGCGTTCTGGGGTGATTACGAGGGCAAGCTCGTGGTGCGCCTTCACAATCATGGCCTGTCGCCCCAGGCCATTCAGGAATGCTTCAAGCGCGTGTTCTACACGCCCAGCGTGCGCGACGTGCAGCCCGAGCCCGCGTTCGACCTGAACGCGTCGTACACCATTCCCCTCATCCTGCGCGAACTCTTGTAGACGCTTTGCATTCGGGGCGCATGCGCCTTTGGGGAATACGGCAAGAGGCGTATGGCGCGCGGCGGGGCTGTGCCATAGTATGGCAGTATGGATAATATTCTCGTAAACAAGCGCACGATGACGTCACGCGATTGGCTGATCGACGTGCTCGTTGCCCTGTCCGCGTTGCTGTTCGCCTACGTGCAGCTCTATCTAGCCACGTCGCCCATCGTCTTCCATGACGATTCGTTCCGCGACATGGTGGGCATCCTCACGCGCGAGCCCCAGCCCTCGGCGTACTTCCTGCTTGCGCTCACCGCGCTTCCGCTGGTGCTGCGCCGTCAGTTCCCCTGGCCGGTGTACGTGTTCGTGGTGGTGCTCTACTCCTTTGCGCAAGATTCCGCGCCGGGGTATGCCTTTTCCATTATCGGGCCGGTAATTGCCCTGTTCACGTTGGCGAACGAGCGTCCGCGCGGCGAGGTGATCGCCGCTTCCGTGCTGGCGGTGTTCCTGCTTTCCGTGGCCACCATTCCCAGCGACAACGACAGCGTTGCCCTGGTGGTGCGCGTGCAGAACGTCAGCTACATGGCGCTGGCCGTGGCTGCCGGCATCGCATGGCGTACGTACCAGAATTCGGTGCGCGCTACCGAGCAGCGCGCCATCGAGGCCGAGCGTTCCCGCGAAACCGAGGCCGCGCGTCGCGTCGAGGAAGAGCGCGTGCGCATCGCTCGCGAGATTCACGACATCACGGCTCACTCGCTTTCCGCAGTGGGCATCCAGGCGGCTGCGGCCGAAAAGCTCATCGATCGCAACCCCGAAGCCGCGCGCGAGGCCATCGTGCAGGTGCGCATGACGTCGAAGTCGGCGCTCGAGGAAATTCGCTCGATGATCGGCGTGCTGCGCAATGAGGATTCCGAAGCGGAAATGCGCCCCACGAACGGCACCGACCGCATGCCCGACTTGTGCGAGTACGCGCGCAAGGCGGGGCTGGAAGTGCATTACGAAGATGCGAGCTACCAGCGCCAATATGCCCCCGCGTTCGTTGATGTAGCGCTGTTCGGCATCGCGCGCGAAGCCGTTACCAACACGGTGCGCCACGCCCAGGCACATACCCTATGGATGCGCTTGGCGCTTTCCGATGGGTACGCGATGCTCACGGTGGAAGACGACGGCATTGGCTCGAGCAGCAAGACGGCCGTCGAGCATTCCCCACTTGGCGGCCATGGGCTGCAGGGCATGGAGGAGCGCGTGCGCGTGCTGCATGGCACGTTCCAGGCGGGCGATAGGCCGGCAGGTGGCTACCGCATTCAGGTGAGCCTGCCCATAGGCGAAAGGGAATAACATGGACGATCTGATCGGCGCATCCAATCCCAATAGCGAAACGTTCCGCGAGGCCAACGCCCGGTTGCGCGCGCAGAGCGAGGAGGCCGCCCGCATGGCGGAAGCGGCGATGAACGACATGCGCGACGTTTCCGTGCTCATCGTCGACGACCAGGACCTCGTGCGCAATGGCTTCCGCCTCATCATTTCCTCGTACGACCACGTGAAGGTAGTGGGCGAGGCCGACAACGGCATCGCCGCGTACGACCGCGCCCTCGAGCTGCACCCCGACGTGGTGCTCATGGATATCCGCATGCCCCTGGAAGACGGCATTTCCGCCACGCGCAAGATCGTGGGCAATCCGTCGCTGGCCGACACGCGCGTGCTGGTGCTTACCACGTTCGACATCGACGAATACGTCTACGATGCGCTGCAGGCGGGTGCCAGCGGCTTCATGCTGAAGGATTCCGAGCCCGACGATATCGTGCGCGCCATTCGCACGGTTGCCGACGGCGATGCCCTCATCCAGCCTTCCATCACGCGCCGCCTCATCGAGACGTTCGTCGATTCCCGTGCGCGCGATGCGCACGCTGCCGTGGAGCTTTCCGTGCTCACCGACCGCGAGCGCGAGATCCTGCGCATGGTCGCGCGTGGCATGAGCAACGAGCAGATTGCCGATGAACTGGTGATTTCCCCCGCTACGGTGAAGACGCACGTGGCGCGCATCATGGGAAAGCTCGATGCGCATGACCGCGCCCAGCTGGTGGTTATCGCCTACGAGCGAGGTTTGGTCGCGCCTGGCTGCTAAGCGCGCTTTCGCACGCATGCGCCCGTGTGGCAAAGGTAACGGTTGAGTTACCCAGACTCAGATTACTTGAAAACGCTTGCATGCACTGTCTCCAATGCTATGATTGCAGACGTTGTTTGGCACTCGTGATGTTTGAGTGCTAGCACTCTTCAGCAATTAAAGACAAGCCGCATTGCGGCGGTCAGTGAAAGGAAGGCTGTGCTATGAATCTGAAACCGTTGGGCGATCGCGTCATTGTCAAGCAGGACGAGGTGGAAGAGACCACCGCTTCCGGCCTGTTCATCGCCAGCAGCGCTAAGGAAAGGCCCACCACGGGCGTTGTCCTGGCCGTGGGCGAGGGCAAGCTCGCCGATGACGGCTCCCGTCTGCCCATGCCCGTTGCCGTTGGCGACCATGTCGTCTATGGCAAGTTCGGCGGCACCGAAATCGAAGTCGAAGGCGAGACGGTCATCATTCTGCGCGCCGACGATATCTACGCTGTCCAGGCGTAACAGCGCTTTTCTCCCCGCATAGCGACGCGGGATTCCGATATCAGCTACTGAAAGGAAAACGAACAACATGGCTAAGGATGTTCTGTTTGACACCGACGCCCGTGGCGCTCTTGCCGCTGGCGTAAACAAGCTCGCCAACGCAGTTAAGGTCACGCTTGGC
Source organism: Denitrobacterium sp. (assembly GCF_056180635.1). Taxonomy (NCBI): domain Bacteria; kingdom Bacillati; phylum Actinomycetota; class Coriobacteriia; order Eggerthellales; family Eggerthellaceae; genus Denitrobacterium; species Denitrobacterium sp. The sequence continues at coordinate 6,996 of NZ_JAZZJS010000002.1, forward strand.
CCCAAGGGCCGTTACGTGGCTCTGGAAAAGTCCTACGGCGCTCCGCTGGTCACCAACGACGGCGTGACGGTTGCCAAGGAAATCGAGCTCGAGAACCCCGTCGAGAACATGGGCGCTCAGCTGGTTCGCGAAGCTGCCGTTAAGACGAACGACGCTGCTGGCGACGGTACCACCACCGCCACGCTGCTGGCCGACGCCATCGTCACCGAGGGCCTGCGCAACGTCATCGCCGGTTCCGACGCCCTGGGCATCCGCCGCGGCGTTCAGAAGGGTGTCGACGCTGTAGTCGAGACCATCAAGGCCGACGCCATCGAAATCGAGAGCAAAGAGCAGATCGCCAACGTGGGCACCATTTCCGCTGGCGACGCCGTTATCGGCGAGAAGATCGCCGAGGCTATGGACCTGGTAGGCAAGGACGGCGCCATCTCCGTCGAGGAGAGCCAGACGTTCGGCATCGAACTCGAGCACGTCGAGGGCATGCAGTGGTCCCGCGGCTACATCAGCCCCTACATGGCCACCGACATGGAGAAGATGGAAGCCAACCTGCAGGACCCCTACATCCTGCTCACCGACCAGAAGATTTCCAACATCCAGGACATGGTTGGCCTGCTGGAAGCCGTTATGAAGTCCGGCCGTCCGCTGCTGATCATCGCTGAGGACGTCGAGGGCGAGGCTCTGGCCACCCTGCTGCTGAACAAGCTGCGCGGCACCCTGAACGTTGTCGCCATCAAGGCCCCCGGCTTTGGCGACCGCCGCAAGCGCATCCTGGAAGACATCGCCATCGTCACGGGCGCTCAGGTTGTCGACAAGGACTTCGGCATGACCATCGCCGACGCCACCGTCGAGATGCTGGGTCACGCCAAGAGCGTTAAGGTCGACAAGGACAACACGCTGATCGTCGACGGCGCAGGCGACAAGGCCGCTATCGAAGAGCGCAAGGAGCAGCTGAAGGCTGAAATCGAGCGCGTCGATTCCGACTTCGACCGCGAGAAGCTGCAGGAGCGCCTGTCCAAGCTCACCGGTGGCGTTGCCGTTCTGAAGGTTGGCGCTGCTACCGAAAGCGAGCTCAAGGAAAAGAAGAGCCGCATCGAAGACGCTCTGCAGGCTACCCGCGCTGCCGTTGAAGAGGGCATCGTTGCTGGTGGCGGCGTTGCTCTGGTCGACGCTCTGCCCGCGCTGGACGGCGTTGTCTGCGAGAACAAGGACGAGGAAATCGGCGTCGAGATCGTGCGCAAGGCCCTGGTTGCCCCCATGCGCGAGATCGCCAAGAACGCTGGCTTCGAGGGTTCCGTCGTTGTCGAGAAGGTTCGCTCCATGGACAAGGGCTTCGGCCTGAACTCCGCCACGGGCGAGTACGGCAACATGATTGAGATGGGCGTCAACGACCCCGTCAAGGTTACGCGCATCGCCCTGCAGTCTGCCGCTTCCGTGGCTACGCTGATCCTGATCACCGACTGCACCGTGAACGAGATCCCGAAGGAAGCCGACGCTTCCGCCGCCGCAGCCGCTGCTGCCGCTGGCATGGGAGGAATGGGCGGCATGATGTAAGTCGTTCCCGGTTGGGTTCGACCTGCACCGCGGGGCCCGGCGGCGTACCGCCGAGGCACGCCCCGCTCCGCTGCTCGCACGGCGCTTGATGCTGGGTGACTTGGGGTCCGAGAGGTTATGCCTCTCGGACCCTTTTTGCGTTCTGAGGGGTTTGCGCCGTGCTCGTGCGCTGCGCTGCTTCATGTTTTGTACTGGCGCTGCCCCGTGGGTTCCGGCTGCCCCGGCGCGGCAACGTTCGGCTGCGCCTTCCGTTGCCTTGCCCGGGGCAGCCGGAACCCACGGGATTGCAGCGCGGAGGATGGTGTTCAGAGGGTGCCTCGTGCGGTACGCCGCCGGGCCCCGCTGGGGAGTCCCGATCGGGAACGCCTTCCATCTGAGGACCGCTGCGAGCCGGGACGTTGCTGTCGCGGGGACTCACGGGCGCGGACGCTTCGCTGCGCGCCCTGCCGCGACGGGGTCCCGCTCGCCGGGTCGCGGGGTTCTGCCCACGGGCGGATGCGCTTCGCTGTCCGCCCTGATGTGGGCGGGTTCC
>NZ_JAZZJS010000003.1:0-3226 GCF_056180635.1 Denitrobacterium sp.
AAGGAACAAGGATGAAGAAGAAGTTTCTTGCAGTAGCGGCTGCCGCAGCCATGTCGGCTGCTCTGGTGGTCGCAGCAGGATGCGGCTCCAACAACAGCGGCGGCAACGCCTCTGCTGGCGGTAGCGCTCCTGTGGAGGGCAGCGCCGTCGTCGAGACCAGCATTGCGATCGAAACCAGCGCGGCCGTGAGCTTGACCGAGGATGAGGCTGCAGCTCTCGCGGTCGATGAGCTGATCGCCAGCATCCAAGTCCAGGAGTGGACAGTCGACACCCCCGAGCTGTGCGCAGCCGCAAAGGCCGCTTGGGATGCTCTGACGCCCGAGCAGCAGCTGCTTGTCGAGGAATACGATTACTTCGGCCTTGACACGGGCAGTGCTGCTGCCGACGATCCGCTGAATACGCCCGCTGACAAAGAGAACGAGATTCTGGTAGTGAGCTTCGGCACGTCGTACAACGACAGCCGCGTTGCCACGATCGGCGCCGTCGAGAAGGCCATCCAGGAGGCAAACCCCGACTGGGCCGTGCGCCGCGCTTTCACCGCGCAGATCATCATCAACCATATCCTTGCGCGTGACGGCGAGCAGATCGACAACGTTGAGCAGGCGCTTGACAAGGCCGTTGCCGCTGGCGTGAAGAACCTGGTCGTTCAGCCCACGCATCTGATGCATGGTGCCGAGTACGACGAGGTCATGGCTATCCTTGCGCAGTACGAAGACAAGTTCGAGAGCGTTTCCGTTGCCGAGCCTCTGCTGGGCGAGGTCGGCGCTGACGCAACCGTCATCAACGACGACAAGAAGCTCGTCGGCGATGCTGCTGCAGTCGCCGCCGCTCAGGCCGCAGGCTATGACAGCGTTGCTGCCGCCAAGGAAGATGGCACTGCTATCGTGCTGATGGGCCATGGCACCTCTCACGAGGCCAACGTCACTTACACTCAGATGCAGCAGCAGATGAAGAAGCTCGGCTACAAGAACGTCTTCATCGGCACCGTTGAGGGCGAGCCTGCCGACACCGCTTGCGACGTCGTCATCGAAAAGGTGAAGAAGGCCGGCTACAAGAACGTCATCCTGCGTCCGCTGATGGTGGTTGCCGGCGACCATGCCAACAACGACATGGCCGACCCCGACGATCCCGAGTCCTGGTACAGCCAGTTCACGGCTTCTGGCGCGTTCACGAAGGTCGATTGCCAGATCAAGGGCCTGGGCCAGATCAAGGACGTCCAACAGCTCTACGTCCAGCACGTGGGCGATGTTATCCTGAAGGCCAACACCCTGAAGGTGAAGGCTGTCAAGAAGACGCAAGCAGTCAAGTCTGGCAAGAAGACGGTCCTCGCTTCGAAGAAGGTCTTCAAGGTTACGAAGAACACGAGCAAGGGCAAGGTTACCTATGAGCTCAGCTCCGTGCCGAAAGCCGCCAAGGGCAAGATTACGGTAGCGAGCAACGGCAAGATTACGGTTGCCAAGGGCCTCGCCAAGAAGACCTACAAGGTGAAGGTGAAGGCAACTTCCAAGGCTACGTCGACCTACAAGTCTGCAACCACGACCATTAGCTTCAAGATTAAGGTCAAATAGCAGCTTATCGGTGAAAACCGATACAATCGGCGAGAGCCGCTAGCTTGGTAAGCATGGCAGGTGCCCTTCCTCGGGAAGGGCGCCTGCATGCATATTGATATGCTTCGTGGGCGAGCGCTGCGAAGCGCAGAGGTTAAGGTGTTACATGGTGGTTTTCACGGCTTCGCGTCTAAGAGAGTGTAAGCAAGCGCTACTGAGCGGGTGGATGCAACGCATCCTAGTGATTGCCTGTACTCTTGTGGCCGCACTGTGCCTGATTGCTGCCAATCCGAATTCGGCCGCCTACGCGCTCGAGGGTGGCACTTCAGATTTGTCGGGGACCCCCAAGATTGCCTACAGTGGAGATGAGGTCGGGTTCTATAAAAGTGACCTAACCTCGGGTTTCGGCATGTTCGGCAATGACGCGGGGGATAAGGTTGTCGCGTTTAAAAACGGAAAGATACATATTTCTTTTACGCCAAATGGCACGAAAGTGTACAGCGGCTTTTATCTGAATGCTGGTAAGGCGGAAATACCGGAGGGGGCGACATATCCGGTTGCATCACTTGCCGATAGAACGTGGGTTGTCTTTAACGAAGAGTCGAGTAAATACGACTTCGAAATTGATAAAAGTTACAGCGAGTATGCGTGGCCAATAGCGCCGGTAAAGACGGCGGATCGGAGCGGCGGAACAACAGCCGATCAGTACTACATGACCGTGCCTGCTTTGGAGAAGATACCCGGCTATATCCTAACGGTCACCTTCACTGACGGGCAGGGCAATAATCTGACTGAGCCTCAGAGCGTGAAATCGGGCGAGGATGCTGTACCTCCCGAAGACCCGAAACGTGACGGATTCGTCTTCATGGGTTGGGACAAGGACTACACCGACATCACCGAGAACACGACGATCAACGCGCTGTGGGCTGGTGAAGGGGAGCAGTGTTATCGGGTTACCTTCAAGGATGGTGCTGGGGATGACTCTGGTAAAACCATCATTCGTCAAGTGGTGAAGAAGGGCGGTGCTGCCACTGCGCCCGAGAATCCCACGCGCGAGGGATATACGTTCATCGGTTGGAGTCCGGAAGACTTCAGTAACGTGACGAGTGAGATGACGGTTACCGCTCAGTGGCAAAACAACCAGCTCTCTCCGTTGCAAGTTGCGCAACAGGCCATAGCCAATCTTCCATCCGACCCCAAGACCATTCTGGGTAAAACCGATAACGAGAAGGTTGCAGCGGCGGTGGCTGCCTACAATGCGCTTAGCGATACCGAGAAGGAAGAACTGACCGATAACGAGCTTCTCCTTCTGGCGAAATGCGCCATCGCAATACTTCCGAGCGACCCCTTCGTCGTGACGAGCGCCCACAAGGAAGCTATCGAGGCTGCGCAGAAAATCACGGACTCCTTGTCGTCTGCACAGCAGAAGAAGCTCGATACCGAAAAGCTGAACGGGAGCGTCACGTATGGGCGCTACCTGGAAAATGACGCATGGGCTCTCGACTCGCTGCGTCAGGTGAACAACGTGTCTCTGTTGAAAGCAGGCACCTATACGGGTCAAGTGAAGTCAGTTTTGAACTGGGGAAAGAACGACTCTGCTCGCAGGATTCCCTTCGAGGTGAAAAGCGTGACGGTGAAAGGCGGCAAGGCGATAGCCGTCTTGGAACACGGCTCCAACA
>NZ_JAZZJS010000004.1:0-4114 GCF_056180635.1 Denitrobacterium sp.
TGGAGCGAATGACGTAGCCCGCGATGGTCTGGCCCATAATCGGCGGGAAATACGGCATGGTACCCAGCCCCGTGCGCTCGCCACGTTCCGTGCCGGGGCACGCGGTTGCGGGCGCAGCCTCTTCGCACGAGTACAGAACGCGCAAATGGTTGATGCCGCGCTTGCGGCATTCCTTGCGCATGATGCGGCACATGCGGCAATTCACCGTGTCGAAGATGTCGGCGACACGCAGGTATTCGGGATGAAGCTTATTGCCGCCACCCATCGAGCTGATGAGATTGATGCCGCGCTTCTGCGCCGCCTCGGCGATGGCAAGCTTCGTCGAGATGGTGTCGATAGCGTCAATGACGAAATCTGCCTGAGCTGCATACGTATCGAGAATCTCGTCGAGATTCTCGGCCAACACGAACATATCGAGCGTCTGCACCTGGGCCTGAGGGTTGATGTCGAGCACCATATCGCGCATGACCTCGGTCTTCTTGCGCCCAATCGTGCTATGGAACGCGATGGCCTGACGGTTGATGTTCGTAACGTCCACCACGTCACGATCGACGAGAATGAACTTTCCCACGCCGCCGCGCGCCAACGCCTCAACGCAACTGGAACCTACGCCGCCCAGGCCAAACACCATAACGCAGCTTGCAGCCAACGAGGCAATGCCCTCACTGCCCAAGATACGGGTAGTGCGGGTGGTCTCGTTCAGAACTTCTTGGGACATTATTCGGAACCCCTCCGGGATTGACGATCTTTCAAAGCACGACGTGCGCGGAAGCGCGGGTCGACTTCGCCGCCTTCACGCGCGATGCGCTCGAGACGCGCGGCTTCGCGCGCGGAATACTCCTGCGCGCCTTCTGCGGAAGCAGCATGCTGCCCCCTCGCACGAGGACGCGGAGCTTCGGTGCGCATATGCGCACGCGCTTCCTCGCGATGCGCGCCATGAGCGACGGGCACATCTTGCGCCGCAGAATCGCGCTCGGCCTCGAAGGCGACGCCCTCCCCTTCGGCAGGCTCAATATCCTGGCCAGCGGCATGACGTCGCGCGCGAGCCTTCGCCGCCAGATACGTGGGATCATCTTCCGGATGGCGCTTGTACATCAAGCGCACGCTCACGTATTCAAGCACGAGCAGCGCGAGCAGAATCGCCATGACGATGAGGTAGCCCATAATTGCGCCGCGCAGACCGCTCACGTGAATGAGCATGTACGGAATGGCCAGCGAGAAAGCGAACGTGATGAGATACAGGCGCAGGACCGACTTCTGGCGGCGCATAACCGTCATAACCTGATACAGGAAGTCGATGCCGCCCGTAATGCCGCCGGCAATGACCATGAGGAAGCTCATCGAACGGAACGGCTCGAAGTCGAGGCCGTAGAGGATGCTCAGCAGCGGAATGCCCACCCAGTTCATGACGAGCAACGTAACGATAGTAACCGCCGTGACGATGAGGAGCATGGCAACGATGAAGAAGTCGAAGCGCTTGCGGCGATCGAGGTCGTTCCATGCGTCGGCCATGCGCGCGAGCATGGGCTTGTACACGAAGCCCACCGTGATGAGAATCGCCTGGGCCGGGAAGTAAAGCGCGTTGTAGTACAGCTGGTTGTCGTAGGAAAGCGCGCCTTCCATCATGAACTTCGGCATGTTGTCGACCAGCGCGTACAGGAACAGGGCCAGGAAGAGCGGGAAGCACTTCGTGAAAAGCTGTCGGATGCTCGCGAAGCTGCGCCTATTCGACGTGGGCGTCTCGAGCAGCGCAAGGGGCGCCGTGAACAGCACGAGCGACACCACGGCAACCACGGCCATCGCAATGCTGGAAATCTGCAGGCTGCGCGTGATAAGCAGGAACGCAGCGAACACCACGAACACGGCTGCCGAGCGGAGCACCTGCGAGATGCCCGCCAGGTACAGCTTGTCCATCTGCTGCAGGCGGCCTTCGTATACGTCGGCGAAGCCATCGACCGTCTTGTACACCACAACGGCCATGACCATCGTGCGCATGGCCTCGTCGTAGCCATGCAGGTCGCAGAACAGCGAACCCGCGATGATGGCGAGAACGCACGTTAGGGCGCGTTGTATCTGGTATTCCGCGAACGAATGCTCTTCGTCGCGGTCGGAAACCTGATACGTGCGCACGCCGTAATTCGCCAGGAACATCAGCAGCTGCGCAGCCACGAACGCAAGCGAGAACATGCCGGCCTGCTCGCTACCCACAAGCTGCGTGACGATGATGGTAAGCAGGGGGAAGATGAAGCCCCACGTGGCCATGCCCGCCGTGTTCCACACGTAATCGAGCTTCGTCTGATGACCCTCGTATTCGGCTTCCTGCTCGAACGAGCGAGTGTTCACCACGCCCAGCAAGCGCTCGCCCCAGGCATCGATGCGACGCCTGAGCGGACCCGGTTCGCGCGGAGCGGAATTACGCTTGCGCTCGTCGAGCATCTGCGATATCGCTGCAAAGAGACGGGGTCTGTTCACGAGTAGCCTTCCTTGGTTTCCCTACGTCAAAGCATGATTATATGGCCCCGCAAAGGATGCAGGCAACGCGAAACAAGAAGGCGACAAAACAACGGCACGTACGAACGAGCGAACGCTTCGGAAAAACGCAGGCCCCAAGCCCGCGGCAGCATGCTAGACCATCGAGTGCGACGCGAACTGGGGGTCGTCTTCCCACAGAACGACATCGCCGGAGGCAAGAGACGCGGGCACGTCGATGATGCGCTGGTTGCTGCTGCCCCGGAAGCGAAGCGAAATATCCTTGAGGTCCTTCACGAACGGGCCGTCGACCAGCACGTCGATGCAGACGAACAGGTCGGCCGTTTCCGGGCAGTTCCTGCCACCATACAGAAGGTTTTCATACACATCGCCCGTGTACACCCAGATGGTCTTCGTGGGGCATTCGCGCTTGACGCGCTGCAGGAACGGCAGAAGCCCCGCCTGATTCACGGGTTCCATGGGTTCGCCGCCCAGCACGGTGATGCCGCTCACCCACGGTTCCTTCAGGCTGGAGATGATCTCGTCTTCCACCTCGGACGTGAAGGGGCGGCCGAACGAGAAGCTCCACGTTTCGGGCTGAAAGCAATCGGGGCAATGATGCGAGCAGCCCGATACGAACAGCACGGTGCGCACACCAGGGCCATTGGCGATGTCGGAGTATTTGATGGCTGCGTAATTCACGGTTGCCTCCTTGCGCGGAGATACGAGAACGCGAGGCGAACGATCGCCCGACCATTCGCCTCGCCCTGCGTATGAGGATGTGGTTCTACAGATGCAGAACGCGGTCTTTGATTTCCTGGGTGCGGCCCTGGTTCCAGAACTGCGTGCCGATGTAGCCGCAGGTACGACGCGCGACGTTCAACTTGTTCTGGTCGCGGTTGCCGCACTTCGGGCATTCCCATACCAGCTTGCCGTCGTCTTCGATGATCTGGATTTCGCCATCGTAGCCGCATACCTGGCAGTAGTCGCTCTTGGTGTTCAGCTCGGCGTACATGATGTTGTCGTAGATGTAGCGCATGACCGTGAGCACCGCCTGCAGATTGTCCTGCATGTTCGGAACCTCGACGTAGCTGATAGCGCCACCGGGGGAAAGCTTCTGGAACTTGCTTTCGAACTTCAGCTTCGTGAAGGCATCAATCTGCTCGGTTACATGTACGTGATAGCTGTTGGTGATGTAGCCCTTGTCGTTGATGCCGGGAACGATGCCAAAGCGGCGCTGCAGGCACTTGCTGAACTTGTACGTAGTGGATTCCAGCGGCGTGCCGTACAGGCTGAAGTCGATGTCGGTGGCTTCCTTCCACTCGGCGCACTTGTCGTTCATGTGCTGCATGACTTCCAGCGCGAACGGCGTGGCTTCCGCATCGGTATGAGACTTGCCCGTCATGTACTTCGTGCACTCGTACAGGCCGGCATAGCCAAGCGAGATGGTGGAATAGCCGCCGTAGAGGAGCTTGTCGATCTTCTCGCCCTTCTTCAGACGCGCCAGGGCGCCGTACTGCCACAGGATGGGAGCAGCATCGGACAGAGTGCCCTTCAGACGCTTATGGCGGCACAGCAGTGCCTGATGGCACAGCTCCAGACGCTCATCAAAGATCTTCCAGAACTTGTCAACATCCTTGCCGGA
>NZ_JAZZJS010000005.1:0-28825 GCF_056180635.1 Denitrobacterium sp.
TAGCGTTGTACTTCTCCATGAACGAACTGTACTTCGACATGATGCTGGAATACTTGCTCAGCAGCGACGAGACATTGCCCGAGCTCTTGTACTCCTTCATGAAGTCGACGTACTCGTCAATGAACGCCTCGTACTCGTCCAGGAAGGACTTGAGTTCAGGCGTTACCTCGCTGTCGCTCGAGGAGCTAGACGAACTGGAAGAATTGGAGGAGCTGGAAGATGAAGACGAAGCAGCCTTAAGGCTTTCGTACGCCTCATTGTATGCTGATTCGCTAATCATGGAAAAGGTTATCGAATCGCTACCCTGCGTTAGAAGAAGCTTGCCGTTCGACAGCTGCCACTTGTTGGAACTATCGGTTTCAGAGCCAGACATTCGCACCGTCGCATTTCCATCACCAGCATCCGTCCACGTAAAAGATTGCTCACTAAGACCATCCGAACCAGGCGCGGCTAGCAAACCAGAACCATCCTCTTTCATCACAACCAAGATATTAAGGCCACCGGATCGCCTCTTATCAATTTGATCGGACGTATACGACGTGCCACTAATTTTCCCCGACTCTATCTGCCAATAGCCCACAAACTCGCTCTTCTGCTCCTGAGTGGCCGAAGATGAATTCGACTGCTGCGAGCCGGACCCCGAGCAACCCGTCATGCACACGCCCGCCATAAGCGCGGCAACCACCACGCATGCGGTAAACACACCGCGAAGCCTCGTCCCTACGTTCATAATCTACCCCTCTCAAACACATGAAACACTCCATTACGACACCACCCAGTTTGGTTAATGGAAGAAGCGTTTTCATTAACTGGCAGTTAATAAGTCGCAAAAGAATTCGCGGGGCTTACAACCCCAGCAGCTCCCGTTTCTTTGCATCGAACTCTTCCTGAGAAAGAATGCCCGCGTCATGCAGCTCTTTCAATTTCTTAACCGTCTCAATTCGTTCATCCACGCTCTGACCCGACGATCCAATCTGACCATTGGGATTGATGGCCTGCGCCATATTCATGCCAAACAGCATTCCGCCACCGTCACCCAATCCATTATCCTGAATACCCTGCGCAATCTTTTGCTGCGCAGCCATATTGGATGCTTGCTGCGATACGCCCTCATACGCCGCGACATTCATTCTCGTTGATGCATACTGCCGCACAAGCTCGCGCGACTGGGGCGTGAACTCAACATTCTCAATTGCAACGCTTCGGATTTCCAAGCCAAAACGCTCAGGCCATGTTCCCGCGTTTTGCTCATCGTTTACAACCGCCTGCGACACCGCGTCCATCCGAGAGGGCAGCTGCGAAATCCGATATTCGGCAGAGAGGGAATTCAACGCCACGATGAACGACTGCATGAACTCTGCAAGTATCTGGTCACGAACGTTTTCGTCATCGAACGAATAGTGATACACACCCGGTGGCAAAAACTTCCGAACGAACGTTTCCACATCGCACACCTGCACGGAAAACTTGCCATACGCCGTAACCTCAAGGTCGGCACCGTAGAACTTGTCGTTGTAAACCTGGGGGCCGCGCGTGCCAAATTTAATGCCCCGTATCTCTCGCAGGTTTACGAAGGCAACCTGCTTTCGATCGGGGGCTATACCGCCGAACTTAACCCTGTCTTTCACCTGGCCAACTATGGACGCGCGTATGCCATCGCCATTGAAAATACTCCCCTGACCAGCAGCATATTCGTACTTTCCGGGCTTGGTTAGGACGTTCTCGATCGAAGACTGGCAGAAGATAAACGCCGCGGTATTTTCCGGCACATATATGAGGGAACCGTTGGTGATAACGCCCTCTTCCCCAAACGAATTTACGCCTCGGCCATGGCTGTCGCCACGTTGGGTACCTGGAGCCACAACGACATGCTCGTCAAAGGGCGCAGCAGTCAACGCCTCTTTCCACTGGTCTGCAAGCGTACCGCCTACAGCATCGGTGAATGCCCGTACGATTCCCATTTCGTTCTCCCTATAGCCTCTGTCCAGTTCCGCAATACTCACATGTAACGACTTGCCCCGTATAACCCTCTATTGGGGCATGACACGCTTCGCATGACGCCTTTACACGCTGCGGGCCCTGGTCCTGCTGCGCCTGCCGCTTCTTGTCCCTCTTGCCCCCGAAAGGATTAAACGCCGAAAAAATTTGAGCAAAGTCATCGGAGTAGCCATGCTTCTCCTCGGCAGGCATCGTTGCCATACCGGTAATGAGGCGATTAATCTCGCTGCAAAACGGGGAGAAATCTATCCTCTCCCCCGACACCAGCTCGAGAACATCTCCAGTCGACAACTGAATGATGCACTTTCTCAAGCCATACTCATTAACCATCCGCACATTCGCCCGATTCCCAATGATAGGGATTTGACTGATTGGGTATTTCTTGTCGCTTAACACGCGACTCGTCCACGTCGACTTTTCGACGACATGGATGTATTTGTTCGTCAAAACGACATCTCGGGCGCCATGGGAGTTCACGCTAACGGAATCAAGCCGCATAATCGCAGACTCACCATGCTCCATATTCAATTCAGCCATAGCTGCTCCTATCGCCAAACTAGATTCGCAAGCCATTACAGAAACCTATGCTCCACGCTTCCCCATTTTCCTTCCCAAATTCATAACGCGCATTAACTGCCAGTTAATGAAGCGCCAAATAAGTTCGGGTAGGGTACCCTTGAGTAAGAAAGGAAACCCATGCAAGAACCGCTAACTGACAAGATGCTCGACGAGCTGCTCAACGCTCCCAGCGTTGACGAGTTCATCGATGGGCACGAATTCACCGAGCGTTCGCTTTCGGAATACCTGCAGACCCTGCTAAAGGAAAAGGGTCTTGAAGAGGCCCAGGTTACGCGCATGGCCAACATCATCCCCACCTACGGCTACATGATCTTCAAGGGGCAACGCCGACCAAGCCGTAACAAAGTCCTCCAAATCGCCCTTGCCATGGCGCTGAACCTCACCGAGACCAACCGCGCACTCGAAGCGGCTGGCGCAAGCCTTCTGTATTCGAAGAACAGGCGCGACGCCATCATCATCTTCTGCATCGACCGCGGCTGCAGCTTGCAGAAGACAAACGAAGAGCTCTATCGCTTTGGAGAGGAAATCATCGGCTAACAGCTTGGCGGTACCCCACACATAAGCCAAGCACGAGAAGCCCGCGAGCATGCACGTGCCCGCGGGCTTCTGGCATTTGCACGCAGCGCGCCCGAATGCCTAAAGCGGCCCAAATTCCCGAGGTGCGCACTCAACGCCCAAAGCGTTTCCGCCGCACGCCACGTCTATCACGCACGAAAAACGCCCGGCCGCCGAAGCGAGCCGGGCGTTTCACTGTTATGAGCAGACCAAACTACAGGCCCAGGGCCTTCTTCAGGGAAGACACGCGGCGGCGGGAAACGGGAACCTTTTCCTCGCAGCCATCGAGCGTAAGCAGCAGCGTGCCGCCCGACACGGACTCGATTTCCACGACCTGCGACAGGTTGACCAGGTAGCCACGATGGACGCGGAAGAAGCCATGACCATCGAGGCGCTTTTCGAGCTGAGCCAAGCTAACCGTGCTGAAGTACTTGTCGCTGTCGGTTTGCAGGTACGCGTAATCGTCGCGCGCCATGACGTAGCGAATGCTGTCGATGCCGATGAGGATCTTCTTGCCGCCCTTTTCGACGGGAATGCGCTCGAGCTTCTGCACCTTGGCATGCAGCGCGACATGTTCCTTCACGCGGGCAATAGCCTGGGACAGGCGCTCGGTTTCAACCGGTTTCACCAGGTAGTCGATGGCGTTTACCTTGAATGCGTCGATTGCGAACTCGCTGTAGGCGGTAACGAACACCACCGCGGGCGGGAACTTCAGATGCTGCAGGGCGTCGGCGAGCTGCAGGCCGCTTGCCTCGGGCATGCTGATGTCGAGAAACATGACATCGCAGGGATAGTCTTTCAGCTTCTCGATAGCCTCGCGCACGCTGGCCGCCTCGGCAACGACTTCCGTCTGGCCGAGCTCATCGAGCAGGAATTTCAGCTCGGAACGAGCTGGGGCTTCGTCATCAACGATAATTGCTTTCAGCACCACGTGGTGCTCCTTTCAACCGGTTACCCACCATGTGGTGGTGCGCATCGATTTACCGTTCCAAGTATATGACATCGGCTGTCGTTTCACCGAGAATTCCGCATGTTCGCCGCAACGTTCAGAATGTGTGACAACTGAATACGGAACGCTGCAGGAACCATATGCGCAATCCAGCAGCTGGCAACGCGCACACGCGCCGCACGCATGCACGGCAGACGTATGCAGGCGCGGCAGCTACCTGGGGGTATCCTCGGCCTTGCAGCAATCCTTCAGGAACAGCGTCACCGACGTGCCCTTGCCTTCCTCGCTCTGCACGTCCATGTACGAATCGGGACCAAAATAGCCCAGAATGCGTTCCTTGATGTTGCGCACCGCGATGCCCAGGCCCGTGGAGGAACCAGGGGCCGCGATGTTGCGACGCTTATCCTCGCTCATGCCAATGCCGTCGTCGGTGATGGAGATGAGAAGGTCGTCGCCCTCGCTCCACGCCTTCACGCAGATGTGAAGCGTGCCCGTAGCGGGCATGGCGTGGCGAACCGAGTTCTCAACCAGGGGCTGGATCATGAACGCGGGCACGAGCTTTTCGGACAGCGAGCTGGGCACGTCGGACTCCAGCTGCAAGCGCTCCTCACCGAAGCGGGCAATCTCGAACGTGAGGTAGCGCTCCGTCTGATCGACTTCGCGCGCAAGGGTAATCAGGTCGGAGGCATCCTCGAGCGTGCGGCGGTAGAACGTCGCGAACTCGCGCAAAAGCACGCGCGACTTGTCGGGGTCGGTGCGCACGAACGATGCGATGGTGTTGATGGTATTGAACAGGAAGTGCGGGTTGATCTGGCTCTGCAGCGCCTTGAGCTCCATCGACGTGGCAAGCTTCTTCTGCTCTTCCAAGGCCGATGCGGCTACCTGCGTGGAAAGGAGCTCCGCGAAGCCGGCGGCGATGGATTCCTGCGTCTCGTTGATGTTGCGCGGGCGCGGGTAGTAGAACTTCAGCGTGCCCACGGCCTTGCCGCTTACGATAAGCGGCGCCACGATGCCGGCGTTGATGATGTGATGGTCTTCGGGAAAGCCAATTTCCGCCGAGGAATGCAGCACGCGCATCTTGCCATCGTCCAGGGTGGCATGCGTGGCGACCGTGCGAATGGGCGAACCCTGCTGGTTGTATTCGCGGCCGCTTCCCGCATAGCCAATGATCACGCTATCGTCGGTGATGGCCACCGCAATGGCGCTCGTGGCGGGCAGGAGTGCCTCGCAGATCTCCTGGGCGCTCTGCTCGTTCAGGCCACCCGACATGCTGGCCGCCATCTTGCTTGCCAGCTTCAACACGGCGTTGCTCTGAACTGCACGAATGCGGTCGGGGTCGAGCCAGAGGCGAATGAGGATGATGAGGCTGATGGTGAAAATCGTGCCAACGGCCACCACGAGCTGCATGTTGCGCATGGGGTCGATCATCATCACGGCCATGCACACCGCGGCAACCACCGCGATGAAGGCGAACGCGGCCTCCGCGAGTATGTACTGGGTATGGCGGGGAACGTGCGAGAACATGGAGACCTTCCTATTTCATCAGGGAGAATACTTCATTCGAGGCGAGCATGAGGGCCATCGCCATCAGCATGCAGCCGAAAAAGACGCGGAGCGTGCGGTCGGAAATGCGACGCGCGAGATTGGCGCCCAGTATGGCGCCCGGAATGGATCCAACGGCAAGCGCGACGCCCGCAAGGACGTGCACATTGCCCAGCAGGCACTGGCTAATCGTGCCGGGGATGGCAAGGATGACGATGGCGAGCAGCGACGTACCCGACGCCTGATGCATGGAAACGCCCACGTAGGCCAGGAAGAGCGGCACCATGATAAAGCCACCGCCCACGCCCACGTAGCCGCTGAGCACGCCCGCAATCAGGCCGATAATCGCGCCGACGGCAAGGTTGCGCCCCGATACGCCCGCACGCTCGGGCTTGGCAGCGCAAACCGCCTCTTTCCCATTAGACGCGCGCGCCGACGGCGCCTTGGGCTTACGAAGGCCCTTCATGAGCATGCGCGAGGCGCTATACGCGATGACGGCCGCCGCCACGAACATCACCAGCCATGATGGCGAGATGCTCGCAAGCCATACGCCCACGGGGCTCGTGCACGCCCCTCCCAGGCCGGCCGCAACGCCCACGGGCACCAGGCACGTGCGATTGCGAATGTGGGCCACCAAGCCCGCAATGGACGTGGGAATGATGGTGAACAGCGATGTCGCGGTGGCTTCGATGGCCTGCATGCCGTAGCCCAAACGAAGAAGGGGAACGATTATCGTTCCCCCGCCAATACCGAGCATCCCCGAAAGAACGCCCACGATGACCCCAACGGCAACGGATATGAAAAACATCGCCAAATGGTTCACCTATGCTATTCGGAATCGGGAAGATTCAGGCGAATCTCGCTCGTGGCACCCGGATCGAGGCTTTCCTGCTGGCGCATCTCGCCATGACGCAGGGCAGCCGATTCCACCAGTGCCGTTCGTAGGATCTGGTCGTTTTCCGTACGGGCCATGAGCTCGGGCCAGATGTACTGGAACTCGAAGTACTTCGAGCAGTTTTCCTCGGCGTATTCGGAAGCTTCCGCATAGGCGATTTTCGCAGCCAGGCGGTACTGCTTCTTGTCGGGGCGCCCGAAGCTGCGCAGAAGCGCGGTGCGCGTGACGCGGCTCTTGATGCCCGGTTCCAGGAACGGACCCGGATACGGCATGAGCGACTCGGGTTTTACCTGGTTGAGGTCGATTTGCGTGCGCGCGTACTCCATCTTGCGGTACTCGTAGAGCCAGCGATAGATATCCTGGCGGAAACGCACGCCCTCGCTCTTCGAATCGGGCGGCAGATGCAGCATGACCCATTTGTTGTCGAACCAGATGTCGGAGCCGTACATGCGCAGGTTGAGCATGTAATCGAGGTCTTCGCCGCGCACGACCCACGGGTCGAAGCACACGCGACGGTAGGCTTCGCGATGGAGCACCAAGCACCCGCCGCACACGTGGTTGCTGCGGGAAAGGCGCGGGCCGCGCATGGCCGCGTCGATCCAGGAATTGAAGGCCGAACCCTGCTCCCAGTAGCGGTTGTACCACTTGTCCTGGCTCTTCGAATGGTACGTGCCCTCGGAATTCAGGTAGTAGCCCGTCTTGGCCAGAATGGGAATGCCGCGGCGCGTGAGCTTACCCAGGCCGTAGATGCCCTTCGCCAGGAATTCCGGGTCTTGGATGACTTCGTCGTCGTCGAGGAAAACCGCGGAATCGTAGCCGAAGATATTGGCGATGACCAGGCCGAGGTTGCGAACGGCGCTGTAGCCTTCCAGTCCAATCTCGAACTCCATGCGGCCCATGTTCAGCTGCTCGAAACGCTGGCGGATAAGCGCAAGTTCGGCTTGGCCGATGACGATGATGTTCAACGACGGGAACTGCGCGCAGATGGCCTGCACCTTCTGCATCGCGGGAACGGCAGCGTCGCGCTCGGAGGCCACGGGGATGATTACCTGGCCCACGCCGCGTACGCGCTGAAGCGATTTGAGCATGCGGCCCAGCTCACCGGGCCTGGAAAGCGGCGTTACGTGGTCGTACACCGTATGGGGACCCGTGGGACGTGCCTTTTCACGGGCGGAAATGTATGTCGGGACGATGATTAGCGGATTCATGCCCCTCCTTTCGAAACCGCTTTATTGTAGCCGAGGTAGCGCTCCTTGGCATCATGTTTCACCAAAGCAGCTCTGCACCACTATCTGGGGTTCACATCGAAGAAGATGCAAGCGGGCCCGCTTCCCGAGGAGGAAAGCGGGCCCATACCGCGCTGGCGCAGGGAGGGACGCGCCGGGCACACGATATTGACGTGGTGAACTAGGCCTTCTGGATGTAGGAAAGCGCTTCCTTGGCCGAGATGTAGCCCGAATCGATGCACAGGCCATAGCAGAAACCGGGGATGTCATAGTACGGCGAATAGTACAGGCTGCCCGAGTCGGTGCCAGCTGCATACAGGCCGGGCATCGGCAGGTTATCCTCGGCCTTCAGGACGTTGCAGTTGTCGTCGGTGCGCACGCCGCCGAAGGTGCTCCAGGCGCTGGGCTCGTTCTGCGTGACGTAGAACGGGGGCGTTGCCACCTTGGAGAGGTACCAGGGATTGGCGCCGAACTGCGCGTCAACGCCCGCGTCGCAATATTCGTTGTACTGGGCAACGGTTTCCTCGAGGTCGGTAAGGCCGAAGAATTCGCCCAGCTCCTTCAAGGTATTTGCCTTGTAGCACCAGCCCTCGGAGATGCCTTCCTCGATGTCGGCGTCGAGGTTCTCGAGCACACGACCCTTGAAGTAGTTGCCAATGAACCAGTTCTCGCTCGTAGCGCCCTTGGCCGTGGTGTACTCGTAGAGGCCCTGGGTCTTCATGGCATCGACGTACGCCTGGTCGACAACCGCGTACCACGGGGCGTTCAGGATGATCTGCTCGCTGCCATAGCTCATGGGATAGTCGCACAGCAGGCCCTCGTTGATGAATCGCTTGCCTTCGGCGTCTACCAGCAGACAGCCATACAGGCCGAACTTGAACGCGGTGTTCTGGTCGAACTTGTCCTGCTTGGCGGGACGGCTCGCCTTGCTATGGGTTCCGCCGTACTCGCAGGGGCAGTAGCCGAACGTCTTGTCGAGCGCCGCGCCCGCAGCCTCGGCAGCCAGGATGGTGTCGCCCGTGCAGATGCTGTCGCCGCCGCGCGCCACGTTCAGCTTGCGCGTGTGCAGGAAGCGTTCCTGCAGGTCACGATTACCCAGGTAGCCGCCGGCTGCCATGATGACGGCCTTGCAGTTGTACGTGATGTTCTTCTTGTTCTTGGTGCAGTTGGCGCCCTTCACCGTGCCGTCGTCGCCCATCACGAGGGACACGAACTCGGTGTCGAACTGCACGTCGATGCCGTCGGCTTCAACGGAGCTCTGCCACAGCTTCACGCGCTCGTCGGACGGAATGGTGATGAGGTGGAAGCCACCCTTCTCGCCCACGAACGGGGTCTCGAAGCGGAAGTTCTTCTCCTCGAACGTGTAGCCAATGCCCTCGAGCTCGGCGACGGCATTCTTGGACTCTTCCAGGCAGCGACGCAGCAGCGCCGGATTGGGCGTCCAGTGGGAATACTCCATGACGTGGTAGAACGCGTCGTCAACCGTGAGGGTCGTGCCGCCTTCCTTGTTCTTCAGCACGTCGGTGCCAACGGCGAACGGGCCGGATACGTACATGCCGTTGGGCGCGGAATAATCGGCGCCCTTCTCGAGAATGACGACCTTCGCGCCACCCTGCGCGGCCACGTGCGCAGCCATCATGCCCGCAGCGCCAGCGCCCACGACGACGATGTCGGCCTCACGCGTTTCATCGGCCTTGAATTCCTCGGCGACCTTCGTCGTGCTATCGGCGCTCGACGAGCTCGCCGACTTGGCCTGACCGCAGCCAGCCAGTGCGCCCACGCCCGCGAGTCCGAGCGCGGAAAGCGCGGCGCCCTTCAGGAATCCACGGCGATTCATGCCCACGTTCAATGCGGACGTGACTTCTTTTCCCTCCATGTTCTGTTCCATGTAAGCCTCCCTCTTCCCTATTCGAGTTGTGTGGAACATATGAAGACACCGTAGGCTATGAAGCAAGTTGAAGGTCAACAGGTTTTTTCAAATAACCCCGCGAACTGGGAAAACGAAAACGCGTCTTTTCAATCGGGCACTCTTTCACGCTAAAGTAGAAGAAATTGCTTCATATATGCCAGGGCAAGCGTTACAAATATCTAACGCGCAAATTCACGGAAAGCGCACTCTAGGGGCATTCGAAAGTCATGTTTCGCGGCAGATGTGGCACCCGCCACACGGATCCGGCGAAACGGGGAAAGGAACCTGCACGACCGCATGAAAGACCATTACGAAAAGGTCATCACGCTCTGCTGCTTCCTTTTCATCTTCGCCAACATCGGGTTGCCCAGCACATCGTTTAGCGTATACCAGCCATACATCGTAGCCATGCCGGCCGTGGGCAACACGGGCGGCTCCATCATCCTCTCGGTGCGAACGCTCACCACCATCGTGGCCATGCTGTTCGTCGACCGCTACTTCAACCTACTCGGCGCACGCGTGGGCGTGTGCTTTGCCACCATCCTCACGGCTATGGGCTTCTTCGCGTATTCCATCGCAACGGCCATGCCCATGTTCATCATCGGCGCCATGCTCGCGGGCGCGGGCTACGGATTCGGCGGCATGGTTGGCATGACCATGCTTGTGAACAGGTGGTATGCAGGCGACCGCGGCAGCGCCATCGGGTTCGCAACCGTGGGAAGCGGCGTGGCGAGCATCATCATCCCGCTCATCGTGGTGGCCATCATCAGCAACGTATCGCTGCAAATCGCCTTCATCGTGGAAGCGTACCTGGCGCTCATCATCGCCGTAGTCGTGGGCGTGCTTTTGCGCAACGACCCTTCCGTCATGGGCCTGAAGAAGCACCAGCACGTGGAAACGGCCGCGGAAAGGGCGCATCGCATCACGCACCACCGCCCCATCCCCATGAAGAACAGCGCATGCCGCCTCTTCTTCTTCGCCCTCGCTGCGGTGGGCGGCATCTGCATGGGCGCGCTCACGTACCTTTCCGTCTACCTCACCACATCGGGGTACAACGACTACTTCGCCGCCACCATGCTTTCCGTGGCGGGCATCAGCCTTACCGTCTCGAAATACACGACGGGCAAGCTGTTCGACAAGATCGACACGGCGCGCGCCACCGCCCTCATGTTCGGACTGCAGACCGGCGGCATCGCCTGCCTCTGCTGCGCCGTGGTGGTGAACCCGCTTTTCGCCATTGCGGGCTCCGTGCTGTTCGGCGCGGGCATGGCCCTGGGCACCGTGGGCACCTCGGAATGGTCGCTCGAACTAGCCCCCGAACATGGACGCGGCAAGTTCATCAAGAACTGCCAGGTGGTCTACGTTATTGGCGGCCTGCTGATGAACTTCGTGCCCGGCCCCCTGAAGGACCTGATGGGCAGCTATTTCTACACGTACGTCATCATGCTCGTGCTTTCCGTGGCGGCCATGCTCATCGTAGTGCACACGCTCAATCGCTGGCGCGAGGCCATCCCCGAATAATCTCGAAGCTTCTTTTTGCGCACTACACGCTTGACCTTGAAGCTGGTTTAAGGTGTAGTTTATCCCGCAAGGGGAGATGAGATATGCCGTCTTGGGAGGGGCCATGCATATCAAAGAGTTTTCGGCTATGACCGGCCTGAGCCAGTCTAGCATTCGCTTTTACGAAAAGCGGGGCCTGCTGCAATCGCCGCGCGAAGACAACGGCTACCGCGACTTTTCGCCTGAAGACGCGTTCCGCATGAACGCGTTTCGCAAGCTGCTTTCGTACAACTTCAGCATCGACGAGGCCATCAACTACATCGATTGCCCGCAGGCAACGGAGTCGTTTCTCGATAGCCTCGCATCGCGCAAAGAAGACATCGAAGAGCAGATAGAGATTCTGAAACGTCGTGTCGACGCCATCTCGAATGCGCTCAACTACATCGGCCAACGCGACAACGAGGAAGCGTTTTCCCTCGTGAACGTACCCGACTGCGTGTACATCCAGGCTTCGGTAAAGCGCGATTTCACGGTATCGCTCAAGCGGAAGGACACCATCGCGGAATTCTATGGGCTGTTGGGCGCGTCGCAGTGCATGCGCATCATAAAGAGCCAGCTCATCGAAACGCAATCGCGCACGGTAACGCCCAACTACATCATCGGCATCCGTCAGACCGACGCCCACCTGCTTTCGCGCAACGCCCGCCAGCACGCGCGCCTCCTACCGCTGGGGCCCTGCGTTCGCTGGCGCAGGGAAATCACGCGCTCGGAGGGCACGAAGGGAACGTCGTACGACCCGCTGCGCCATTACCTCGAGGAGCACGATTTGAAGCTGGCTGGCGACATGCTCACGGCGCCCCAGTTCCTGAACCTCGACGGCAAGGGCACCGACGTGGAAGTCATCTACGCGCCCATCGAGGACTAGCGCCCGATTTCACCTTGCGCCCCTCGCGGGCAAGCCCAATCGTATAATGGATGCATCGGCAAAGGCGACATCAGGGGGAACCATGCTCTTCTCCAACATCACGCTCATCGACCAATCCTTCGAGGCACGCCCCCATTGCTGGGTGGGCACCGTAGACAATCGCATCGCCTACGTGGGCGAACAGGCGCCCGAAGACGCGCAGGCGTACGGAGAGACGTACGACGGCGCGGGCAAGGCGCTCATGCCTGGCTTCTACAACGCGCACGCGCATGCGCCCATGACGCTGCTGCGAGGCTACGCGGAAAACCTGCCGCTCCAAAAATGGCTCTACGAACGGGTCTTTCCCTTCGAGGATCACATCCAGGGCGAACGCGCGCTTCCGGCTACGCAGCTCGCCATCGCGGAAATGCTGCGCTGCGGCATCGTCTCGTTTTCCGACATGTACTACCACAGCGATGCACGAGCCCAAGCCGTGCTGGAATCGGGCATCAAGTGCAACATGAGCGAGGGCACGCTGTCGTTCGACGACACGCCCTACGCCGAGCTTCCCATTTCAGGCATCAACGAGCACTTGATGAAGGACTACCACAACGCCGCAGATGGGCGCCTGCTCATTGACCTCTGCATCCACGCCGAGTACACCAGCAGACCCGCCCTGGTTGAGGCCGTGGGCCAGGCGGCGGTCGACTTCGGCGTGCGCACGCACATCCACGCGAGCGAGACGAAGTCGGAGCACGAGGAATGCAAGGAACGTCACGATGGCCTTACCCCCATCGCGTACTTCGATAGCCTGGGCTTTTTCCGCATGCCCTGCGTCGCGGCCCACTGCGTGTGGACGGAACCCGACGACTGGAGCATCATGCGCGAGCGCAACGTGACGGCCGTGCACAACCCGGCTTCCAACCTGAAGCTGGGAAGCGGCATCGCCCCCATCCCCGCCATGATCGACGCCGGCGTGCGCGTGGCGCTGGGAACCGATGGCGTGGCCAGCAACAACGCGCACGACATGTTCCGCGACATGTACCTCATGGCCGTGCTGCACAAGGGCGCCACGGGCGACCCCACGGCCGTATCCATCAAGCAGGCGCTCGAAACGGCAACGCGCAACGGCGCCCTGGCTCAGGGCCGCGAGGATTGCGGCTCCATTCGCGAAGGCTTCCGTGCCGACCTGGTCGTCGTCGACCTCGACGCCCCACATCTCACGCCCGCAACCGACGTTGCGGCGAACCTGGTGTACAGCGCGCGCGGAACCGACGTCTGCCTCACCATGGTCGACGGGCGCGTACTCTATCGCGACGGCGACTTCCCCACCATCGACGTAGAACGCGCTATGGCGGAAACCAAGGCGGCCACCAGCGCGATCATCGCGGAACTCTAGGAGGCGACCATGAGAATCGGACCGTTCGGAGTTACCGAGCTACTCATCATTCTGCTCATCATCGTCGTGTTGTTCGTGGTCCTCAAGCGCAAGAGCCGCTAAGGCCCCTTGCTACATACGGATGCAAAAGAGCGCGGCCGCATTGCGAACCGCGCTCTTGCTATATCGGGCTATGCCAAAGGCTATTCGAAGATGGCCTTCGATACGGCGTCGTTGTGAGCCTTCAGGCGAGCAGCCGTCTCGCGCACCACGAACCATGCGCCATTCTTGTCGAAGTTCTCGCGCGCCTGATCCTCGTGACCGGGAGTCATTTCATGCAGCGCGGCCTCGATATCTGCGTCGGTGACTTCCTGGCCCATATGGCGGAAGTACGCGTCGAGCGCGAAGCCCTGACGCAGCGACTCGCGCGCCTGCATGGCAATCATCATGCTGAACTGCTGCTCGGATGCGCCCTGCTGCTGAGCGTACTGGGAAATGGTGAGACCCTGAGCCGCGAGGTTCGCCTGCATGTTCTGCAGGATGTCGCGGTGAGTGTTTTCCAGGTACAGGTCGGGGATGTTGGCGTCGAGGCGCTTGGCGAGCTCGGCGTCGACCGCGTTCTCGTCCTGAAGCTTGCGCTGCTCGGCAACCTGGGCTTCCATGCGCTCCTTCACGGCAGCGCGGAAGCTCTCGGCGGTTTCGCCCACGCCCATGCCCTTCATGTTCTCGCGCACGAAGGTATCGGTGAGCTCGGGCACGCGGCGGACGCGCTTCTCGATGAGCTTGGCGCGCACGTGGAAGGCGTCGGGCACCGCGCCATCGGGAGCGCCGGGAAGCTTCGCCGTAAAGTCGAACGTACGCTCCTCACCGGGCATCATGCCCACGACGGCATCGATGAAGCCATCGGGCATCTCGCCCTTCACCAGGGCGATGCGGGAGTTCTTGCCAGAAAGGCTGGCGGCTTCCTCGCCGTTCACCTGGGTGGTCATGTCGAACATGGCGTAGTCGCCCACTTCCAGGGCGCCAGGCTCCTCCTCGAATACCGCGAAGCGCTCCATTTCCTGGGCGACCTGCAGGCTTACCATCTTGTCGGTGAGCTCGAATGCCTGGCTCTTCACGTGCACGGGCGAATAGTCGGTAAGCTCGTATTCGGGACGCAGGATCAGGTCGATCTGCATTTCGAGAGCATTCTCGTCGAAGAGGCCCTCAACGCGCTCCGCAACCGACTGCGGCGTGAACATGATATGCAGCTTCTTCTCGTTCACCACGGCAGGCGCGGCCATCGAGGCTACGTAGGAAGACAGGCCCGCCGCAACGTTGTCGGCGCCAAACTTGTCTTCAAGAGCAGCGCGGATGTCGCCGCCCTCGCCCGGAGCCAAACGTGCTTCCTGTGCCAGGCCAAGCAGGCCCTCGCGCACGAGCGAAGCCTTCTCGCCTGCAGGAATGCGCACGGTAACGCGCATTACGTGGCCGTCGTTTACCAGCTCGTCGGAAATGATTTCGATACTCATTCGAATCCTCTCGTCTAAATTATCCGCGTATAGGATAACAGCAATCCATCCCACGCGCGCTAAAAGGGCGCCACGGGAAGAAACCCGCAGCGCCCCGCTTGTCATACGTGCCAGCGCAACTTACTCAGTGCGCAGCGCCTCCACGGGGTCGCGCCTGCTGGCGTTGCCCGAGGGGATGAGGCCGGCCACGAACGTGAGCAGCACGCTCACGCCAATGAGCACCAGGCCGGAAACCCACGGCAGGATCATCACGTTCTCGACGTCGTAGGCCGAGTACACGATGGCATTCACGGGAATGCTCACCAGGAGCACGAAGCCAATGGCGAACACGCCGGCAATCAGGCCCTCGATGATGGTCTCGGCGTTGAACACATTGGCCACGTTGCCCTTGCTGGCACCCATGGCGCGCAGGATGCCGATTTCCTTCTTGCGTTCCAGAACCGAGATGTACGTGATGATGCCAATCATAATCGAGCTCACCACCAGGGAAATGCTCACGAACGCGATGAGCACGATGCTGATCATGTTCACGATGTCGGTAACCGAGCTCATGAGCGTGCCGGCGATGTCGCTGTACTGAATCGTGCGGTCGTCGTTACCCTCGGCCGTCACACGCTCGTTATAGCCATCGATGATGGAAAGCACCTGCTCCTTGGCGGCGAAGTCCTTCGGGTAGATGCTCACCGACTGCGGATTGTCATCGCTCGCGTAGCCGAGCTTCTTCAGGTTCTCGTCGTACGTAAGCTCATCGGCGTTCATATAGTTGGTCAGCAGGGAAACGAGGTCTTCCTGCGTCATGTTGAACTGGATGGCGTTCGCGAACGCATCGGCGTCGAACGAGAATGCGTTCTGCAGGCTGCTCGACAGGTCCGACATCTGGCTGGTGAGCGAGCTGCCGATGGCGCTGGAAAGCTGCGAGCCAAGCTGGCCCGTTGCCGCGGCCATCTGACCCGCCATCTGAGTGGCAAGCTCGGTCGCCATCGTCTGCGCGGCCTGCGAAATGAGCTCGCCCATGGCCTGCTGCATGTACGGAGCGTACTGGTTCGTCATGTAATCCTGCATGGCGGTTTGCAGTGCATCGCCATACGCCTGGCCAACCAGCATGTTCAGCTGGGCGATTTCCTGGCGCACCGTATCCGTCTGCAGGTACGACGTCCAGTACTCCTGCATCTTAGCGGTGTCCTGGAAATCGGCGAGCGTGCCGCCCTGCGCAATCACGTATGCCGCAAAACCACCGGTGATCTGGCCGGAAACGGCGGTGATGGCAGCCTGCTCCTCTTCGGAAAGAGAAGGGTTCATCGACGAGAAATCGGGCGTGGGAGCATTCGCGATGAGCGCGGCCATGGTATCGGAATCGAACGCGCTCGAAAGGTCGACCCCGCTCATGTCGAGCGAATTGGCGTCGAACGACAGGCCGCTCATGTCGAGGCCAGACATATCCATACCGCTCAGGTCCATGCCCGAGAAATCGAGCGAGCTCGTATCGAAGCCGAACGCATTCGAAAGCGCCTGCTCGTCGACGTTGAACATCGAGCTCATGTCGAAGTCGGATGCCTGGCTGTCCTGCAGTTCCTCAAACGACTTGCCCGTGAAAACATCGGTGTCGGGGTCCGCGAGCTGCTGCTTCACGATATCGGATGCAGCCGCTTCCTCGATGAGCTTCTGCGTGAGCTCGGGCGTGTACGCCACGCCCTCGTCGAGCAACGTTGCGCTCGAGGTGGACGCAGGTTTCACAACGCCCACGATTTTCAGGTCGATGCCCTGTTCGACCTGCTCCTTCATGTACTCCTCGTCGCCGCTCATGTCGGTCCAGGTGTTCTGCTCGGAGTTGTAGCGGTACATCTTGCTAGAAGGCACGACCTTGAAGGTGAGCTCGAGCGCGTCGTCGTACGTGAAGTCGCCCGACGTTTCGGGGGCAACGACCTCTTCGCCGTTCAGCGCTTCCTTCACCATGTCTTCCATGACGGACGTGTCGTACACGCCCAGACTGTAGAGCGTGTAGTCGCTGATGCTGCCCGAGGAATTCAGGACGAGAACGCCCTCGTTGTAGTTTTCAGGCCAGCGACCCGCGACAACCTCCATCTGGCTGTCGAGCATGTCCTGATTGTCGATCATCTCGTTGAACGTCGAGACGCCCGAGCTGCTCGAAAGGGCGCTCGAGGAAATGCCGTTCTGGAACACCGACTTCATCGACGAGGGGTTGAGCTGCACCACGCCCGACGACGTATCGGGCTGGAACACGTTGGCCTCGATGCCGTAGTCGTACTGCACCGTGTTCACGTACTCCTCGATGCCGCTTTCGCCGCTATCGAGGAACTGCTTGAACGACGACAGGTCGTTGTTCTTCACCTGGGCGAACATATCGGTCATGATGGACGACTCGGGGATGGCGCTCGACGTGGAGAACCCCTCGCCCTCGGACGTCTCGTCGTCGCCCGCACCGTAGCCCATCGTGGCCGTAATCAGGCTCGTGATATCGAAGCTGCTCTTGGTGACGGTAAGCGGGTAGCTCGTGAGCGCCTCTTCCTCGGTTTCGAGGATGTAGTTGTTCACGCCATTGGAAAGCGCCAGGATGGCGGCGATGCCGATGATGCCGATGCTGCCCGCGAACGCCGTGAGGAATGTGCGCCCCTTCTTCGTCATGAGGTTGTTGAACGACAGGGAGAGCGCCGTGAGGAAACCCATCGACGCCTTCTTTTCCTTGCCGCCGCGCTTCGTGGGAGCATCCACATGCACTTCGGCGGCTGCGGCCATCGCATCGGCCGCGGCAGCCGCGCGCGCCGCTTCGTTGGCTGGGTCGGGCACGCCTACGATGGCGGAGTCGTTGAACGGGTTGAACGCGTCGCTGTCGCTGATGATATGGCCATCGGCCAGGCGCACGATGCGCGTGGCGTATTCTTCGGCCAGCTCGGGGTTGTGGGTAACCATGATGACCAGGCGGTCGTCGGCAACCTTCTTCAGGATGTCCATGACCTGCACGCCGGTTTCGGTGTCGAGGGCACCCGTGGGCTCGTCGGCCAGAACGATGTCGGGGTTGTTCACCAGGGCGCGGGCGATGGCCACGCGCTGCATCTGGCCGCCCGAAAGCTGGCTCGGCTTCTTGTGCAGATGGTCGCCCAAGCCCACTTCAATAAGAGCATCGGTAGCGCGACGCTTGCGCTCCGCGCGCCCCACGCCGGAAAGCGTGAGCGCGAGCTCGACGTTCGAGAGAATGGTCTGATGGGGAATGAGGTTGTAGCTCTGGAATACGAAGCCGATACGATGATTGCGATACGTATCCCAATCGCTTGAGCGATAATCCTTGGTGGACGTGCCGTTGATGACGATATCGCCGCCATCGGCATGGTCGAGGCCGCCCAGGATGTTCAGGAGCGTCGTCTTTCCGGAACCGGAAGGCCCGAGCACGGCCACGAATTCGTTGTCGCGGAAATTCAACGTCACGCCGTCGAGCGCCTTCTGCACGAAGTCGCCCGTCTTGTAGGACCTGCGTAAGCCCTTCACTTCAATCATGCGATACCGACCCATCTAAAGTTCGCATGTGCCCTATTCAATAGCGCACTAGACAATAATCGGCCTCCGATTATACGAACCTTAACGTTTTCCCAAGCCGGGGAGGGTACTCTGCAACCGAACCGACATATTTCACGTGGCATAATGAAGACTCGACACAAATACCGAGGTGATATATGAAATTTCTGCACACGGCGGACCTGCACATAGGCAAACGCGTCCGCGGGTTTTCCCTGGAAGAGGAACAGGAGCGCGCGCTTGGGCACATCGTGCGCATCGCGCGGGAAAACGGCACGAGCGCGATTGTCGTCGCGGGCGACGTCTACGATAAGCCCGTGCCTCCCACCTGGGCGCTTGCCATGTTCGAGCGCTTTCTGGAGCAGGCGGCCAATGCGGGCGTAGCGGTGATCGTCATCGCGGGCAACCATGACAGCGCCGAGCGACTCGCCTTCGGGGCGCGCTTCATGGACGCGGAGCGCGTCTGCATCGCACAGCCGTTTTCCAACGAGCCGCAGTTCATCGACGTCGATTCCGATGGCGTGCCCGTGCGCTTTCACCTCGTTCCCTTCGTGCGCCCCGTACATGTGCGCGCGGCGTACCCGGAAGAAGCGGAGGGCATCGCGAACTACACCGATGCGCTCGCCTGCGCCGCGGCGCACCAACCGCTGCGTGTCGATGCCGCAAACGTGCTGGTAGCGCACCAGTTCGTCGTCGATGGCGGCGACGGCCCGGAAACCTGCGAGTCGGAGACCATCGTGGTCGGCGGCCTCGACAGCGTGGAGGCGCGCGTATTCGACGCATTCGATTACGTGGCGCTCGGGCATATCCACGGATCGCAGCGAATCCGCCGCGACAGCGTCCGCTACAGCGGAAGCCTGTACCCGTACTCGTTTTCCGAAGCAGGACGCCAAAAGCAGGTCACCCTCGTGGAGGTTAGCGGCCCCGGCGCCGTAAGCGCCACGCCCATCCCCCTTCCCGAGGAACGCACGCTGCGTGAAATCAGGGGCACCTTCGACGAACTGCGGAAAGCCGCGGCGCTCGACCCGCATGCCGACGATTTTCTGCACGTCACGCTTGAGGACGATGCGCTCATGGACGCCATGGCCAAGGTTCGCGACTTCTACCCCAACGTCATGCAGCTCGATTTCGCGCACGATAGGGACGCGAACACCATCGGCACGGAAGAAGTCGCCCGCAACGTGCGGCAACGCGACCCGCTTTCCGTTATCGACGATTACTACGCACAGCAGGCAGGCGAAGAGCTCACCGAGACGCAGCGCGCGCTCCTGCAAGACGTTATCGAGGACGCGCAATCCAACGAGGAAGGAGGTTCCCGATGAGGCCCCTCGAGCTGCACCTGGCCGCATTTGGCCCCTATCCCCAGGAAACGCATATCGACTTCGAGCGCATCGAGAGCGGCATCTTCCTCATCTGCGGTTCCACCGGCAGCGGCAAGACCATGCTGTTCGACGCCATCAAGTACGCCCTGTTCGGCCAGACCTCGGGTTCGCGTCGCCCCGAAAACACCCTAGCCAGCGACTACGCCGACCCCTCCGCGGAACCCTACGTCAAGCTACGCTTCGCCCACGGCGGTTCCACGTTCACCGTACGCCGCACGCCCCCGCACCGGAGCCTGAAAAAACGCGGCGAAGGCTATACCGAGCGACCGGGCACGGCAGAGCTCATCTGCGAAGAAAATGAGAGCGTGCTGGCAAGCAAGCCCACCGACGTCTCGAAGGCCATCGAGGACATGCTGGGCATCACCGCGAACCAGTTCAGCCAGATCGTCATGATCGCGCAGGGCGATTTCAGCCAGCTGCTCACCGCAAACACCAAGCAGCGCGGCGACATCTTCCGGCGCATCTTCGGGACGCAGCTCTACGAGCGCGTGCAGTCCACGCTATCAAGCAGGAAAAACGCCCTCGAACGCCAGGTCGCGTCGCTGGAAACGGAGGCGCGCACCCACATCTCGGGCATCGCCATGCCCGAAGACGGCGAACGCATCCAATCCCTGCAGGAAGCCATCGATTCCGAGCGCATTCTGCCGCAATGCCCCCGCATCGTCGAAACGCTGCAGCAGGTCATCGAACGCGACCGAGCGCTCAACGACGAAGAAGTGCGAGAAGGCACGCGCCTTACGCAACGCAAGACGGAACTCGACCGCGCCCTGGGCGAGGCGAACTCCATCGCCTCAACGCGCGCAAACCTGGCTAACGACCAGCGGTATCTCGAAGAGCACGAGCAACCGCTGAAAGACGCCCAGCTCCTGTACGAGAAGCTCGAGGCAGGAAGCGCCGAGCGCGCCAAGCGCAAGGAATTCCTCGACCAGTTTGCGCAGGAAAGCGCAGCCATCGACGCGCTTCAGAAGGAACGCGACAAGGCGGCCACGGCGGAACAACGAGCGAAAGCCACGCTCGATGCGGCGGAAGAAGCGCATACGGCAGCGCGCGAAACTGCCAGTGCCCTGCGCACCCAGCTCGACGAGCTGTCCGACGCCGCAGCGGAAGTCACGCGAGCGCAGGCCGCCCTTGCGGAAGCGCAACGCGCCTCCAACGACGCACGCGACGCCCAGGCGGCACGCAAGACGCTCGCGGCCAAGCAACAGGAAAGCGAACGCGCGGTGCGTGCATATTCCCAGGCAAATGACACGTTCAAGCATGCGCAGCAGGCTGCCGACGCAGCCGAAGATGCGTTTCTCGCCGCGCAGGCGGGCATACTCGCAAGCACCCTACAGGAAGGCGCCGCATGCCCGGTATGCGGCTCCACGTCGCATCCCCGCAAGGCAAGCCTTGCGGAAGAAGCGCCCACGCAGGAGCAGATCGACGCGCTGAAAGCGGCGGAAGACACCGCTTCCGCGAAACGCCAGGCAGCCTCGCAAACAGCCGCGAAGGCACATGCCGAACTCGAGAATGCCCAGGAGAACTTCCTTTCCCTCGCGGAACGCGTATGCAAGCAAGCGCCTCGCAACGCCGAGGAAGCCGAGGAGCTCCTGAACGCGGCGGCGGGCACCATCGAAAGCCACGCGCAGGCTGCGACGAGAGAGCTCGCTTCCGCGCAAGAGCGTGCCAAGCAGGCAGATAACCTGCGTAAGCAAGAGAAAAAAGCCCGCGAGCTCCTTCAGAAAGCGGAAAGCGACCTCATTACCGCCCGGGAAACGCATCAAGCAGCGCACCTTAGCGCAGCAACCACTCGCGCAACATGCGAGACGAAGCGCGCCGCCTTCGACGAACGCGCTACGAAAACGCTGGGGGTCGACGCGGCGCATGCACGCGAAAGCGTAAAGCGCCTTGCAAGCGAGGTCGACGCCCAAATCGCCCAGTGCGACAAGGCACGCGAAGACTACGAGTCGATCAAGAGCGCATTCAACGAAGCAAAGACGCGCAGGGACGCCTATGCCAAGCAGCTGGAAGGCAAGCAGGACATCGCCGTCGAGCCACTACAGCGCCAAGTCGGCGAAATCGACGAGCGCATCGCACGCCAGCGCGAGGCGTACCTTGCCACGCATCAACGCGTGCGCGCGAACGAAAAGGTCGTTGACTCGTTGTCCGACCTGGTTAAACAAAGCGCCGAAGCCGATGCGGAATATGCCACCGTGGCGCATTTGGCCGACCTGGCCAGCGGCAACAGCGCTGGACGTGCAGGCAAGCTCTCGTTGGAAACCTACGTGCAGGCCCTGTATTTCGACACGGTGCTGGCAGCCGCGAACGAACGCCTGGCCATCATGTCCGAAGGCCGCTACGCGCTAGAGCGCCGCACCACGAGCAGCGACAACCGCAGCCGCACGGGCCTCGACATGAACGTACGCGATGCCTACACCGGCGTTTCGCGCGACGTGAACACCCTTTCCGGCGGCGAAAGCTTCCTCACGTCCCTCTCGCTCGCGCTGGGCTTCTCGGACGTCATCCAACGCGAAGCGGGCGGCATCCAGCTCGATTGCATGTTCATCGACGAGGGATTCGGCTCGCTCGACCCCGACACGCTGGAGCTCGCACTGCGCATTTTCGATGAACTCAGTCGCGACGACCGCATGGTGGGCATCATCTCGCACATCGATGAGCTGCGCGAACGCATCGAAAACCAGATTGTCGTCCACAAAGGTAACAGCGGAAGTAACATTTCGATGAAATTAGCCTAAAACCAATTCAATTTTGTACACTATAATGACTTCAAATATATTGAACGTTTCGACCTTATGGCCGGCATCGTCTAGGAATATGGTGAATCATGGCATACGACCAGCTTAGATTGGACAATCAACTTTGCTTCCCGCTCTACGCCGCCGCGCGCGACGTGGTAAAGCACTACAAGCCGCATCTGGACCAGCTGGGCATCACGTACACGCAGTACATCACGCTCATGGTGCTCTGGGAACAGGAGAGCGCGTCCGTGAAGCAGCTGGGCCAGCGCCTGCACCTCGACAGCGGCACCCTCACGCCGCTATGCAAAAAGCTCGAGTCCAAGGGCCTCGTGGAGCGCGTGCGCGACAAGAAGGACGAGCGTAACGTGATCGTGCGCCTTACGCCCGAAGGACGCGCCATGGAAGAGGAAGCGGCGAAAATCCCCTCGAAGATGGCTTCGTGCGTGCCGCTCACCAAGGAAGAAGCAGCCACGCTCTACGGCCTGCTGTACAAGACGATGGAAGGCCTCGACGCCGCGGGCGAATAGCCCAAGCCTACAGGCGATAGATTGCCAGATTAGTGCC
Source organism: Denitrobacterium sp. (assembly GCF_056180635.1). Classification (NCBI taxonomy): domain Bacteria; kingdom Bacillati; phylum Actinomycetota; class Coriobacteriia; order Eggerthellales; family Eggerthellaceae; genus Denitrobacterium; species Denitrobacterium sp. The sequence continues at coordinate 23,159 of NZ_JAZZJS010000005.1, forward strand.
CTCGATGCTGCGAACCAGCTCGGGGGCATTTTCTATAGCGGAATAACTCTGGAAATCGACGCTCGTGAGCCAATACGTCGCCCCAAGCTTGCGCGCGTCGTCCAGCGTAAGCATCACGGTGAAGCTATCGGGGCGCATGGAGACGAATTCCGAAGAGCCCGCCACGTTGCGCACGGTGACCCACGCATAGCGATTATAGGCTTCGGCACCCGAGCCATCGGGGTCGATTGCGCTCCAAAGCTGCAGGTGCGGATACGTGGCCACGCTGGTGAGAGACGGCGCCCCCTGTGCGATGACCAGCTGCGATTGCCACGGCTCGTCGGCAATCCATACCCCTGCGTCGCTTTCCTGAACCTCGGCTACCGCCTCGCCCACGACATTGTTCGTGAGGGGCTCGGCGCCCATCTGCAGCGGATTCACGCACAGACCGGGAATGGCGATGGCGCACGACAGCGCCACCAAGCACGCGCCGCGCCCCATGGCGCCCTTGTGAAACGCAGAGCGTGGAGCCACGACCACGAGCACGCAAGCGAACACAAGAAGCGCGAGCAGCGCCATAAACGATTTCCGCATGACGTTGGTGGGCGTATGCCACGAGAGGAAAAGGATGGCGACGGTGAATACGAATGAGAAGACAAGCGCCCCGCGCATGCGCAAACCCACGCCATCCCACTTTTCGTTGGCATCTATCAGGCACAGCGCGCGAATGAGCAGAATGACGTCGAGATACCCCACCACCAGCAAGAGACGCGGAGCCTGGACGTTGCTCATGAGCGTGATGCGCGCGAGCCAATCGGGGAACCCGATGAAAGCGTATGCGGCCAGGAAGGCATACACCACCAGCACCGCAACGATCAGCTTGTCGCGCTTGCGCCTAAGGAGCACGCATGAAAGGATGATGCCCAGCGGGAACATCCCGAACATGCCCACGTACTCGCACGCATTCATAGTGCCGTCGGCGAACGCGAAATCGTCCACGGCAATGGGTGCGAAGAGGCTATACCCCCAGCCAAACACACGCATGCCCAGCGTGCCGCCTATCTCGAAACGCGCACCCGGGTACAGCGACGAGCGCACCGCTTGAATGGCATCCCACGCCTGATACACCGCGCAAACGGCAATGGCGCCGAAAACGAGCGTGCTGACCGCAAGCGGAAGAACCGCGAAGCGGAGGCGCGGGAGCGGAACGCGATGCGCCGAGCGCCGCCGCGCGCGATGCTCGAGCAGCACCCATACGCCCAGGCCAACGCATGCATACGCGACGGGAATCTGCCATGCGGGATAGAGAATGAAGGAGAAGCAGCCCATGAGCCAGACAAGGCAGAAGCCCCATGCCCAACGCGCACGCAGGCTTTCCGCCTGGAGGAAACAACGAAACGCCAGCACGCTCCCCTGCCCGAAAATGAAGAGCTCGGCCATTCCGTTCACGGCGAACCACCACTGAACGGCCTGGCTAAACGTGAGCACCAAGGCGAAGAACAGGCTGAGCGAGCGCCTGTTGCGCGTGATGAGCATGCCCATTTCCAGCGATACGAGGAAAAGCGCCGCAGTGCGCGCCGACCAGAAGAACGCAAGCCCGTGCGAGAACCCCAGCAGCAAGTAGCCCCACAGGAAGGGGCGGAACAATGTGGCCGGCGCCCAGCATGCCTGCGCGTACACCATCGTGACATCGGAACCGCCCGAGATAATCTGCGACCACGCCTGAAATCCGTCATACTGCTGCGAGCAGGCAAAAGGCGTGTTCACCGCCCATTCGTCGCCACGTAGAAGACGTGACGTTCCCACGAGCGTGCCGCGAGGAGAACCGCCCACGAGGATATCCCACTCCCCCAGCGACGACCCGCTAAGCTCCAGCACGACGCATAGCACAACGACGCCAGCACACAACGCCACCCGATGCGCGAACGCCCAATCGAGCAGCCGGCGCTGCTGGGATGCAATTGTGAACACGGCATACGCAACAAGGAACACCGCAAGCATGCGGCATACGGAACCCGCCGTAAGCGTGCCGGCTATCAGGCCATACGCTCCGACCGCGCGCTCAATGGCGCACGCTTCGTGAAAGAGCTCCACGTACACGGCGATAAATACGGAGGCAACAACGCACACGAGCACAGACAGCGGGGAGCCCATTCCGCTGTTGCGCATAGACGTAGCCAGGGAAGAGCCATCGCCCGAACGATTGTGAGGTGAAAGAGGATTCATCGCATACGATTATAAGTGTTCGCTTAACTAAGTGGGCACACTATTCGCCCCATAAGAGCATTATGCGAACATACTCCCACCGTTTGACAACAACGACTTTCCCCTGCCTAACGCAAATTAGGCGGCGGATATACTGATATGCGAACTAGACGAAAGGAACCGCATGGACAACGCAGCATTGCTCGAGAAGATGCGCTGCAACATTCCCCCATTGAATGAGCTGCAAGACGCCATCGTCATCGACGAGGTGACCGAGCCAGGATACGTGCGCTTCACCGTGGACGTCCCCGAATCGCTTTCCAACTACCACGGCGGCATCCATGGGGGCACGGGCTACTTCATCGGCGAAATCGGCTGCGGCTTCGCCACGTACTCGCTTGGCTACGACAACGTCTGCCAAGCGGCGAGCATCAACTTCATCAAGGCCGTGCCCTGCTGCAAGGTGCTCGTGGAAACCGAGCCCATCCACGCCGGGCGCTCCACGGCGGTCATCCGCGTCACCACGCGCCAGGCTGAAACGGGCAAGCTGCTTTTCCAGTCGACGCACACCATGTTCCTGCTGGGCCCCATCGAAGCGTAACCCGGCAGCTATACTTACACCCAAACATCCCATCGAAAGGATTTGCATGGAAAACTTTGAATTCGTCTCCCCCACCCACTTCGTCTTCGGCAAGGCCGCAGAGGAAAAGGTCGGCGCCAAGCTGGCCGAGCGCGGCGCTACGAAGGTGCTGCTCACCTTCGGCGGCCAGAGTGCTCGCAAGAGCGGCCTGATCGACCGCGTGGAAGCTTCGCTCGAAGCCGCTGGCGTGGAATACGTGAAGCTGGGCGGCGTGCGCGCGAACCCCGAAATCGGCCTCGTGCGCGAAGGCGTTACCATCTGCAAGGAGCAGGGCGTCGACTGGGTTCTAGCCGTGGGCGGTGGCTCGGTTATCGACTCCGCAAAGGCAACTGCGCTTGGCGCCTGCTACGATGGCGACGTGTGGGATTTCTACGAGACGAAGCAGCCCCAGCAGGGCGTGCTGCCCGTCGCCGTGGTGCTCACCATTCCCGCCGCTGGCAGCGAGGGTTCGAAGAACAGCGTCATCAGCAACGACGAACTGGGTCGCAAGACCGGCTACGGCTGCGACGAGATGCGCCCCAAGATCGCGTTCATGAACCCCGAGCTCACCTACACGCTCCCCGCGTACCAGACGGCGGCTGGCATTACCGACATGTACTGCCACCTGCTGGAACGCTTCTTCGACGATATGGGCAACGTGCCCGTCACCGACAACCTGAACATGTCCCTCATGAAAACCATCCGCGCCGAAGCGCCGCGCGTGCTGGTCGACCCGGAAAACTACGATGCGCGCGCTAACATCATGTGGGCTGGCATGCTCTGCCATCAGGGCCTGGCCGGCATGGGCCGCCACGAGGACTGGGCAACGCACGGCCTGGAGCACGAGCTTTCCGCACTGAACACCAGCATCACGCATGGTGCCGGCCTGGCCGTCATGTTCCCCGCATGGATGGAATACGTCTACAGCGAGAACCCGCAGCGCTTCATCCAGTATGGCGCGGAAGTGTTTGGCCTCGTTCCCACCGGCGACGTCGACGCCGATGCATACAATGCCATCGACGCCACGCGTGCCTTCTTCGCGAGCCTGGGCATGCCCACCACCCTCGAGGAGCTGGACGTGCACGAAGAGGACATCGAGAAGATGATTCCCACGCTGCTGGCCAACAAGGGCGAGTCGTTCGGCAGCTTCATGAAGCTCACCATGGACGACGCGCGCGAGATCTACAAGATCGCACTCGACTAGGCACTGCCAGGCGTGAGTGGATACAAAACCATACGCGGGCGCGCCACGGCCGAAATCGAGGTGAAGAAGAGCCGCTTCATCGGGCAGCTCGCTCACGTCGACTCGGAAGAGGAAGCGCTCGCGTTTCTGGAGGAAATCAAGGCCGCGAACCGCATGGCGCGCCATAACGTGTACGCCTACATCGTGCGTTCTGAAGATGGCGGAATGCCGCGCGTGCGCTACTCCGACGACGGAGAGCCACAGAAAACGGCCGGCATGCCCACCCTTCAGGTGCTGCAGCACGCCGAACTGGTGAATGTCGCATGCGTGGTAACGCGCTACTTCGGCGGCATCCTGCTAGGCACGGGCGGCCTGGTACGCGCATATACGCAGGCGACTCAGGCAGCCGTGGAGGCAGCCGATATCGCCATCATCTCGAGCTGCGTCGATATCGAGGTCACCATTCCCTACGCCCTGCACGACCAGCTGGCGCACATCGCCGGCGCGGCGGGGGCGAAAACGGTAAGCACGAATTACACGAACGAGGTAACCGTGCTTCTGCGCATGCTCAGCGGCACGCAGGACCCGCTACTGCAGAAGATCCGCGAGCTCTGCCGCGGAGAAGAACGGCTTGAGGTAACCGAACCCTTCAACGCAGCCTTCTAGCGAAGAGAAATACGCATTGAAAAGCGCCCTATCTCGCATGATGCAGATAGGGCGCTTTGCGTCTATGGAGGGGGAACGTGCCGGCTATTCGGCGAGCTCGCTCGTGCAATGCGGGCAGCGAGTTGCCTCGATGGCCACGTCCTCCTTGCAGAAGGGGCACGTCTTCGTGGCGGGGGCTTCCTCTTCCTCCTCTTTACCGGAAATGCCCTTCAGCTTGGCAATGCTCTTCACCAGGAAGAACACGACCAGCGCGACAAGCAGGAACGTGATGACGGCATTGATGAAGGAACCGTAGTTGATGGATGCGGCATTCGCGCCAACACCCACCGTGAGCTTCATCGCCGAGTAATCGATGCCACCCGTGACGAGCGAGATGACGGGCATCACGATATCACTCACCAACGACGAGACGATACTGGTGAACGCGCCGCCGATGATAATGCCAACTGCCATATCCATGACGTTGCCCTGCGCGGCGAATTCCTTGAATTCCTGGACGAACTTCTTCATGCGAGCCCCTTTCCAAGCCTCCACCTAACCTCGCCGTAAGTATACTCCTCGCCCCCGCTCGACCCAAAAAAGAAGGCCGCCAACCCTGAGAGAGAGACGGGCTGGCGGCAAGAGGAGGAGGGGCGCCTGAGACCGAGGGAGAGAGGGAGGAGGTGGTCTCTCGACGCCTTACGGTTTGAACCAAACCGACGGGACAACGGGAAAAGATTGAGGGAGTCCGTTGAACCCGATGACCGTATAATGCCAAAAAAAATGGCACCGCACAGCACCCCTAGGGGAGGATTTCGCCTCACCCGGCATAGCACGAAGCGGGTGAAAAGCCTGCTCATCAGCTCATCACCCTCCTATATTCTGCATTACCCTCCATGAAGCACCCATATTCGATTCACGGGCGCTCGACAAGCAGCGCCGCTCGGAAATAGCCGACGATGCGTCATATATGGGACAGCGAGAACGCCTTCACGGGGTACAATGGCAGAATGAATTCCTTGCATACCATACCCAC
>NZ_JAZZJS010000006.1:0-46308 GCF_056180635.1 Denitrobacterium sp.
CTGTGCGTGCGGCCCGATTCGCCGCTGGTGCAGCGCGCCGAGGTGCGGAAGAGCGACTTGGCGGGGCAGACGGTCGCATGCCTTACGCCCACGGAATTCAAGAACGTGCGCGAGGAGCTTCGCCCGCTTGAAGAGGGCGAAGAGAGCTGCACGTTGCTTTATGGCGACGAGATGATCGAGGTCCTCGAGCTTGCCATGCAGAACGATTGCTGCGCCATCACGCTTCGTCCGCATATTCCCATTTTCGCGAAGGAAGGCTTCGTGGCCATTCCGATAACCGATGCGTCCTGGGGCTTTTCGCTCGCGTGGCGTGCCGATCGCGCGCTAAGCCCTGCCGACCAGGAATTCGTTTCGGCCATGGAGGCCCATCGCGTCATGCACTGCTAGCGATAGCGTTCTGCTCGCTTTCCCATTCGGTCTCCGTGCACTAAAAAGGGAAGGCGATATGCTCGCCTTCCCCATTCCGAGTTTTGTATGTGGCTGCGAAGCCTACAGGGCGTACCAGGCTACGCCCTCGCCCGACCAGCCCAGGCCAACCAGGGTAACATGCTCTTCCATGCTCGTCGTGAAGTTATGGGCACCGGCGATGGCGTTGGGGTTGTACTCGCGCCAGACGGGCGTGCCGTCCTTGCCGGCGGAGTACCAGCCAATGCCCTCGTAGTTCCATCCGAGCGACACCAAGACGTCGCGCTCATCGGAGCTCATCGTGTAATGATGGTCGCCCGCGTTGGGGTTGTACAGGCGATAGACGGGCGCGTCGGACTCCACGGGAGCAACCCAGCCAACGCCTTCGTAGGTCCAACCGGCATCAACGACGTTCTGTCGCTCCGCCTCGTTCGACGTGTAGAAGTGCTCGCCCGAATTCGGGTTGTACAGGCGGAACATCATCGCGCTTTCTTCCTCGTCGCCCTGCGCGTACGCGGCCATATCGTCCGCGTAGGTCACGGGGTCGGTCAGCTCGCCCTGCGCGTTCAGGCCGGTGGAAGCGAACGGCGTGGAGAAATCGCCCTCGCTCAGATATGCACGCAGTTCGGTGAGCAGGGCATGCGCATGGTCGTAGACCTCGCGCGCGGCAACGGAATTCGCCTTGTTCGCGAAAGCGGTGCGTGCCTCGTCGCCTTGGGCGGCCTGCATCAGCTCGTCGACGGAATCCTGCTGCTCTACGATTTCAGCCTGCAGTGCGTCGAGATACGCACGCACGCCATTGGCGGTGTCGGCGCGATGGTTGTATGCCAGGGTGTTCAGGTCCATGAACACGTAGGCAAGCGCCTTGGAATCGGCGTCTTCCATGGCCCGCGCCTCGTTGGCGGCAACCTTCGTGGCATCATTGCCCTCGTTTTCGTAGCCTACGTGCGACGTGTCGTCGTCAAACGTCTCGGCGGAGGGGTAGTATTCGGCATCCGTCTCGGTGAGGAGTGCGGAATAGCTCGGCACGAACACGCTGAATTCGCCGCGCGAAAGGGCCATCCACTGTACGGTGGCCAGCTGGTCGTCCAGCCCCTCGCGGCACTGGAAGATATGCCCCTCGACGGTGCGGTTGTTGCCGATGGCGTACAGATCTGCGTTCTCATTCGCGTCGACGTCGGTACCCTCGCCACGAGCGGCAATCGAACGCAGCACGTTGGTGAGCGTGTAGTCGCTGCCGCCCGGCTGGAAGAACAGCTGCGGGTCGGCGATGGAGGCCACCTGCCCCTTTTCGTTCAGCGTGTAATCGGTGCCTGCGACCAGGTTGTCGCCAAAGTACTTATGTCCCTGCACGTAGCGGGTATTCTGGCCCACGCCATCATTGTCGAGGCCATAGCTTTTGGCCACATTGATGGAGTTGTCTTCGAAGGTCGCAATCGTGCCAGCTTCGGTGGGGACGGCCACCAGGCCTGCGGAATGCAGGCAGCGCGTCGTGTCGTTGATGTCGACCGCGTACTGCAGGCACGACATGTTCGGATTCACGGACGCGACATCGGAGTCCATGCGAATGGCAATCCACTGATGGCCGGAGAGCTGCTGGAAGTTCCACACCTCATCCGGATCGCCAATCCAAATCTGGTTGCAATCCTGCGAGCCCTGTTCGTTGATGATGGAGCCAAGGAGCTCTACGCCCTCGCGCGCCGTGGAGGCCTCGGAGAGCACGACGTCGGCGATGCTGTATTCGCCAATGCCGTTGTCGAGCAGCGGGTCGATGTTGCTCACGGCGTCGTTCACGGCGGTCGTGAGCGTGGAGTCGACGGTGACGCCCTTTTCGTTGATGCCCGCTTCGGAGTAGGCGTTGGGCGCGTCATCCCAATCGGAGGGCAGGTCGCGCACGTAGGTATAGCGGAACGTGGCCCCCGGGGACGTGCGCGTGAAGTTCTGGGCGGAATCCTGTTCGGGGCCGTTTTCGCCACTCCAGTACGTCTTGCCCGCGGTTGCCTGCTCGACGCCAAACTGCTTGATGTAGCGGTTTGCGGCGTCTTCCGAACGACCGTAGATGGTGTCGCCCGAGCTCGTGAGGTCGGAGCCCACGTAGACCTGCGTGCAGGCCAGCGCGGTGGCGGGCGAAATCACCAAGGACAGTGATAATGCGCCTGCGGCAAGCGCTCTCGACATTCTGGAGAATCTGAAATGCACACTCATGTTCTCATCCCTTTCGTTGTCCTTGCGATGGAGGCGTACCTTCTCTTTGTGCCATTCGAAGACGCGGCAGTGATATTGCGCGAGACCCCAAATGCGCCCCATCCAAGTCGGCCATGGCATCTCCCTTGTCATAGCCGGCATTCCCAAACGGCCTGCATTATACCTTCACAATTCGACCGCAAACCCCACAAACTTTGAAAGCTTCGCCAGTTTTTCCGCGAATGCGATATTGGTAATTTACCTGGGATTATGCAGATATGTGCATATAATTGCACGTGTTTTCATTTCGCCTGAGCATCGCCCCAGCGGAAGCGATGACGCCATTCGGAAAACTGTTGCACACGTAGGCTAGAAGTGCTGAGACCTCGCGAGGGGTTGATGTGGCTCGTTATGCGGGATTGCGTAAGGCAACGGCGAGAGGTCGGGGTGGCTTCGGGGGTTATGCGGGCTGGTCACATCATGCATCGTTTGGGGCGCGCGATGCGCTCTTCGATGTTGGATTGTTGCATGGGATTTCTTCGCGTTCCCGGGCTTTCTGGCGTGACGCGGCCCCGTCACGCCAGTGCGAAGGTGTTGAGTTTGCGGGTGAAATTATCGCATGGGCGATTTTGCCGTGCCGTTTTTGAATGCATTTCGTAACGTTGCGAGCATGGGGCGGGTTTTGCGCCCGGGCGTTTTGCGCTGCGGATGGGAAAGTTTTTTCGAGCTGCCACTTGCAAAAGGTAACATCTGTCTCTAATATGGAGACAGATGTTACTGATGTAACAGGAAAGGAAGAACAATGCATAGCACGAAGGGCCCCTTGCCCGAACCTCCCATCTCGTTGCAGCAGCAAGGTGTTCCGTCCCATTCGATGGGGGTCGCCGCGCCGACGCCGCAGCCGCAAACTCATGCGGCGCCCGCGCCCGTTCCCTCGCAGGCCTCGGCGCCCGCGTATGTTCCCCCCGCTCAGGTGCGAGCCGCATCGGCTCCCGTCCCTCCTGCGTCGATGCCGCTTGCTCCGAGCGCGGGGCAGTACGCCCCCGTGGCTGCCGCGCCGGCGGGCGCTTCATGTTCCCCGGCTCCCACGCTGACTCCGTCGGCCCCTGCCGCCGGTGCGGAAGAAGTGCTTGGCCGTAACGTTACGGCTATCCTGGCCTCCGTCCTGGTGTTCGCCGGTCTCCTTCTGCTTGGCGTGACCATGATCCCGCTCTTCGATGACGTGCTGAAGGTTGCGTTCATGTTCGCGCTCTCGGGAACACTGGCGGTTGCGGGCAGCCTGCTTGCCATCTTCAAGCGCAATCCCTTCTCGTCGGCGCTCATGGGGTGCGGCATGGGGTCGCTGTTCATTTCAATCTTCGCGACGCACGTGCATTTCGGCATGCTTAGCGAGCTACCGGCGTACGCGCTCCTGTTGCTCTGGATGGCGGTGTGCATGGTGCTCATCTGGAAGACCGAGTCGATGCTGCTGGAGATTGTGCTGCAGCTGGGCCTGGCTTTTTCGGTGTGTCTGGGCTGTGCAGCGGATAGCCCGAAGCTGCCGCTGGTCGTGGGCTACCAGATTGGCGCGAGCTCCATTGTGATCGTTGGCAACTTGCTGGTGTTTCGCAAGATGTATCGCACGAGTGTGCTGGTGGCGCTGGCGCTGAGCGTTGCCGTGGGGCTGCGTCTGTGGGTGAGCTTCGCCTTCACGTTCGGCCACTCAACCAGCGGCGATGCCGTCGGCTGGGCTGTCGCACTGCTGTTCGTGCAGTTTGCCACCACGCTCGCGCTTGCCTGCCTGCTGTTCGCCTCGATTTGGAGCGAATGCAAGAGGCTTGCTCCCGCCGACCGGTATCGTGCGCTTTCGAGGTGGCGCTTCCTGGTGGTTCTTGGCGTGCTGGCACTCGCCACGGCGATGCGCGTAAACGTGTTCAGCACGCTGGCTCAGGCGATTCCCACGATGTTGGTCGGCCCGAGCGACATCGTGAACTTCACGGCCGAGACGTGGGCCATCCTGGTTTCCGCCATTCTGTTTGGCCTCGTCATGCTCGCGCTCGTACTGTTCGCCCGCAGCATCGCGAGCCGCAATGCCGCCGTTGCCGGTCAGCTTCCGGCCGATTCCTCGCTGGTTGATTGCGCAAGGCGCTTGGCCGTGTTCGCGGTAACGCTGCTGCTGAGCATCGAGGCGCTGGCCCTTTGCGTGTACGGCGTGCACACGCTCTTCTTCGATTGCGTTCCCATGCTGGGCGTTCTCTGGCTGGTTGCGCTGAGCGCGATGGCGCTGCGCCGGGGCCTCGAAGCCGTTGCGTTCGACATAGTGGCGTTCGTGCTGCTCTGCGTCGATGCGGCGTTCATGACGTTCTTCGGGTTCCCGGAATTCACCGAGTGCCTGGACGTTTCCACTTCCGTTGCGCTGGGTGCCGTGTACGTTGTTGGTCTGGCGCTGGCCATTGGCTTGCAGATGCGCGCGATGAAGATGGGGCAGACGGGCGCCGTGCTATTCGCCGTGGGCGTGACGGGTATGGTGCTGTCGTGCCTGCTCTTCTGCACGCCCTGGGTCGATGGTGGCATCGCATGGAGCATTGCCTGCATGGCCTGCGCGCTTGTATGCGTCATCGTGGGGTTTGCGGCACGCATGAGCGGCCTGCGCCTGTACGGCCTGATTCTGGTGCTGCTGAGCGTGCTGAAGCTCGTGACGATCGACCTGCTGTTCCTCGATTCGCTTGCGCGCGTGATGGGTCTGGTGATTGGCGGCCTCATCTGTTTCGCAATCAGCGCGCTGTACAGCTTTGCGGTGAAGAGCCTGCGGCAGGCGTAGGGCACGTAATTGGCTGTGGCCAGCGTGCGTGTCGGGTCGCCCCGTAGTTGAAAGCCTGCCCTACCTGGGTTGTTTCCTGGGTAGGGCGGGCTTTATTGCTGGCGTTCGTACCGCGAGCCAAGTCTGCGTGCGAGCTTGCTATCCCCTGGCGACTAGCCCGCCAGCATATGCGGCGCCAACGCATAGTACGCAGGTGAGCGCTACGTAGCCAATGGCGGCCAGCCAGGCATCGCGGGTGGCTAGGTTGACCACCTCCAGGCTGAATGTCGACATGGTGGTGAAGCCGCCGCAGAGCCCTACGCGCAGCATTAGCGATACGCTCTCGTTGTCAATCGTTCCGCGAAAGACCAGGCCAGCGATGAGGGCTAGGGCAAAGGACCCCACGACGTTTATGGCTAGCGTTCCCCAGGGAAACATGTCGCTGGGAATGATGCTTCCAATGAGGTAGCGCAGGATGGACCCGATGAATCCTCCCGCACCTACGGCGAGACAGTTGATAAACATGGTGCTCCTTCGTTTGCTTGCGCGCTTTACAATAAGCCCCAGCAGACGATCGACCTTCCAGGAGGCCCGATGAACAACCTAAGTCCATTTTGCACGTGTACCGATTTGGAATGCCCTATGCATCCCACGAACCAGGAACGTGGATGCGGCCCGTGCATTGCCAAGAACCTCAAGGAGCGCGAGATTCCGTCGTGCTTCTTCAATTCGCTTGATTTGGCGGAAGAGCCCAAGTCGTACTTCTACGAGGACTTCGCCCGCGCCGTGCTTAGCCAGGAGAAGGCCAATTAGCCTACCCCGTGAACGCGGCTTCTCGGTGAGGGTCGGCTACGTGCAACAGCGCTGCAGTACGCTGGGTGATTTCCTGGCAGGAAAGCTGCGGATGATCCATGAGCCAATGTTGCACGATGCCGAACAGCCCCGACACCACGAAGTGGAAGAGGAACTCCACGTCGGCGGGCGAAAGCTTCGGATTGGCCGCCTCCCATGCCGCACGGTAGCGCGCAAAGAGGTCTTCCTGTACGCGGTCCACGAAATTGCCCTCGCCACGATTTGCGAACGCCGCCTTCACGAGCACGCGGTTCTTGTCCGCGAACGCGACCAGCTCGGGCGTGAGGGTGGTGATATCTGCCGGCTTGCCATCCAGCAGATCCTTGTAGTCTTCGAACAGGTCGTTCTGCATGGCTAGCAGCAATGCGAACTGGTCGGAATAGTACTTGTAGAAGGTCTTGCGCGAAATGCCCGCGCGCTCGCACACCTCGATGACCGTGATATCGTTCACGGGCTTTTCCGCGAGGAACGTCAGGAACGATTGGTAGAGGCTTTCCTTCGTGTAGCGAAGGCGGGAGTCTCGGGGGTTCCGTTCGATTGCGGGCATGATACCTCTTTCTACAGATGTAACCTATTGCCCATTATAGACGCTTTTCATGCCCTCTGTCGCACAAGATGCAGCTTAAAGGCACAATACGCGACCCCAATGACAGCGTACGTAACTGCAGTGGAAACGTACCCCGCGAAGTCGGGCGATGCAGGGCCAACGTAGACGGCATGCCCAATCGCCAGCAGCAGGCCCTGCAGCGCCAGTAGCGCCATGAACGGATACGCCAGACGCTGCAGCCTTTTCCACTTCCTGCCGCTCATGCGCTTGCGAACGCGCTTGAACGACGTGATCCAGGGAACGAGGAAGCAGACAAGCAGCGGTACGCCCACGAATGTCGTGGCAGCGAGCATCCAAGGAGCTGCGCTGCCCCAGATGGAGCCCCAGTACGACGTTAGCGATAGCGGCACCATCGCTACGACGCGAATCGAGTGCGCCATGATGATGAACCCAGCCAGGATGGAAAGCTCGCTCCGCGCGGAAAGAAGCGTGCGCGTGAAGCTCCATCTGCGGGGCAGTGCGCCCGCGAACATAACCAGCAGATAGAGCGCCACGCCCGTGTACACGCTTCCCATCAGGCGCGCAACGGCGTACAGCGCCGGGATGCCCTTAACCGCGCTGATGGATGCGATTATTGCCGCAACGATGACTGCGACGTAGAACGGCGCCGGATGCTTCCGAAGCGTGTTGGCGCAGAGCAGGGTAAATGAGATCGCCACCACGAGCGCTTGCACGATGTTCGGCACGATGGTGGGGATGAATGGAAAGAGGGATGTTGGCTGCATGCATGTCTCCTTGCGTGGGTTGCGCCGAGGTGTGGTGGGGCGCGATGGGTCGCATGATGCTCGCGACGTCAGTGAAGCTCGGTCGGGCTATTTGCGGTTTTGCTCGCATCCTAGCGGGTCTCGTCGTAGTGCGCTGTTGTTTCTACAACGTTAGAGCGCTGTCCTTGGCAAATGCTTTGGAATCGTGCGGCTGATCGCTACATGCAGAAGATGCGCATCGAGCGCTTCAGCTGGGCATGGCGGGCCGCGACTTGCTATCATCGGGAAAACCCCGCGCATCGGAAGGACGCACGCTGTGAAGTACAAGCTGCTGCTCGTTTTGGCCACCGTAATCTGGGGCAGCTCGTTTGTAATCATGAAAGACCTGGTGAACGACTTGCCGCCCGCATGGCTGCTCTGCGTGCGCTTCGGCATGGCCACTCTCGTCATGGCGCTCGTGTTCCTGAAGCATCGCAAGCTCTATTTCGATCGCGACCACATCAAGTACGGCATCATCATCGGCCTGCCCCTGTTCGCGGGCTACTACTTCCAAACGCTGGGCATCACCGATACCACGCCGGGCAAGAACGCGTTCCTCACGGCGTCATACTGCGTCATCGTGCCGTTCCTGAACTGGGCATTCTCGCGCAGCAAGCCCAACCGCTTCCACGTGGTCGCCGCATTCATGTGCCTGGCTGGCATCGGTCTCATCAGCTTGAACGGCGACTTCAGCGTAAGCTTCGGCGATGGCATGACGCTCATCGACGCCTTCTTCTACGCCTTGCAGATCATCTTCATGGCGAAGTGGGGCAGCGGGCGCAACCCCGTGGTGCTCACCATGTGGCAACTCGCCACCATCTCGGTGGGCTGCGGCCTCATCTCCCTGGTCACCGACGTGCCACCCGCGCTCTCCAGCGTCTCCGTCGAGGCGTGGCTCTCCATCGTCTACCTGGCGGTTGTGGTCACGGCGGTCGCCATCCTCTTCCAGAACGTGGGCATCGCGCATGTGGAGCCTGCCACGGCCGGTTTGCTCCTTTCTCTGGAATCGGTGTTCGGCGTGCTCTTCAGCATCGGCCTGGGCTACGAAAACCTCACGCTTCGCGTGCTCGCGGGCTTCGCGGTGGTGTTCGCCGCCATCGTCGTTTCCGAATACGTTCCCCAAGCGCTCGCGCGACGGCGGGAGTAGCTGCGCGTTCGGGTACAATCGCGGGGGAGGGATGACCATGAAGCTGAAAATAGGGACGGTGGCCAAGCTCACGGGCTTTTCGCCCAGCGGCGTGCGCTACCTGGAAAGCCGCGGCGTCGCCAGCCCATCGGGCGGCCGCGAGGGCACGTATCGCATGTACACGCTCGACGACGTGGCGCGCCTGCTGGAATGCCGCAACTACCGCGAGTGCGGGTTCGACATCGAGGAAACGGCCGAGCTCTTCCACGCCGAAGAGGCATCCGCCGTTGCCGGCAAGCTGCAAGATCGCGCCAGCGCGCTGCGCGAGGAAATCGCCTTTCTGGAAAACCTCGAGGCGTTCATCGAAGACCGCGCTCGCGACACGGAGGCCATCGGCGCAGGTTGCAACCCCGTTCTGATGTCTTCGCCCTCGCTGTACTGGGCCCCGTTGTGGATCCCCGAGGAAAAGGAATCCTCCGCGTACCCCATTCCCGACGGCAACGACGGCTTCGACATCCCCTTTGCCGACTCGAGCGTCATCATCGAGGGCGGCGTGCAGGAACCCACGGGCGTTCGCGTCGGCTACGCGATGATGCGCCGGTTCGCGGCGCGCGTGCCCAGCAGCCCCGAAGCGCAATTCGTGCCTGCGTCGAAGGCTGTGAAGGCCATCGTGCGCATCGGGAAAGACTTCGAGCCCGATCGCAGCGACCTTGCCTGCGTGGCGGAATTCATTCGGCGGCACGGCCTGGTGGCGAAGGGCGATGCCCACACGCAGCGCCTGTGCACCATCCACGTTCCAAACGAGGTGCGCTACGACGTGCTGTGGCAGCCAGTGAGCGAGTAGAACCCTACAGCGGCTGTAGGGTTTGCCGCCGTTTTCCCCTGGAATTGGGTGCGTTTTCCCGCGAAACTCGCGCTTGACTTTGCAGTGGCTGAAGCATCGATGATGCTCCCAGAGGCCTCGGAGGGAGGCCGTGAAATCAAGGGAGGATCCACTATGGAATCTATCGATGTGAGCCGCCGCTCATTCATCAAGGGCGGCCTGGCTGGCGCGGTTGCGCTGGCTGCTGCAGGTTCGCTCGCCGCGTGCGGCACTGCCAAGAAGGATGCCGCGGGCGACGCCCCTTCTGCTAAGGAGCAGATCGCCGTCGAAGAGACGCGCGAGGCCGACATCGTCGTCGTAGGCCTGGGCGCATCCGGCCTGATGGCAGCCCTTTCCGCTGCCGACAAGGGTGCGAATGTCATCGCCATCGACTCTGCCCAGAACTTCGAGGGCACCACGAACACCCATACCACGGGCGCATGGATGATTGGCAGCAAGGAGCAGCTGAAGCATGCCGACTACCTTACCGAGCAGGAAGCGTTCGAATGGATCGAGCCCGGCACGCATTACCAGAGCAACGGCAAGGTGCTGCGCAACATCATTCGCTCCAGTGCGCAGGCCGCGAACTACCTCATCGACGGCGGCGTGAAGCTCATGTACGCCTTCGAGGGCTCCACGAAGGACACGCCGATGCTGTCTCGCGGTGGCCACATCTACCTGGAGGAGGGCGAAGGCCGCGCGAATAACTTCCGCGACATGTGCGCCCAGCGTTCCAACCTGGAAACGATCTTCAACTGCAAGGCCCAGCAGCTCGTAGTCGACGACTCCGGTGCGGTAACGGGCGTTATCTGCAAGAACGGCAAGACGGAAACGCAGATCAACGCCAAGGCCGTTATCGTGTGCTCCGGTGGCTTCCTGGCGAACCCCGACATGATCAAGGAGCTGTTCGCGGGCGCCGTGCTGGTGAACCAGGGCATGGGCCAGAACGACGGCGGCGGCATCAAGATGTGCCAGGAAGCCGGCGCGCAGATTGGCAAGAACTTCTCCATCTCCTGCAATGAGATGGGCGCTGCCAATCTGAAGGCTTCGCCTGCCTATTCCTGGGCTCCTGGCCGTGGCACGAACCCCTGCTTCTACCTGCCCCTGTTCGGCAACATCCTGCTGGACAAGCGCGGCGAGCGCTTCATGAACGAGCAGCAGATGTGCGAGCTCACGATGTTCTCGGGTGAGCCCATGCTGCGCGACCCGTACTACTACACCGTCATCGACCAGGCCTACGTCGACCGCGTAAAGTCGAGCCCCGTGTTCGACTTCCTCACGGAAGGCACGAAGGTGAACATGGGCCCTGCGCTGCTCATGGGCTTCCAGGACGTTACGCTTTCCGACTTCGATAAGAAGATCGAAGAAGCCATCAGCCAGGGTTGGGCCGCGAAGGCCGATAGCCTTGATGAGCTGGCCAAGAAGTTCGGCCTTACGAACCTTCCCGAAACCGTGAAGACGTACAACGACTCCTGCGCCAAGGGCTACGACGACGAGTTCTTCCTGCCCGCCGATTACATGCATGCTATCGATCAGGGCCCGTACTACGTGTTCGAGTACAACCCTGGCGCGTGGGTAACGCTTGGCGGCATCAAGACCGACGGCTTCTGCCGCGCGGTCGACGCCAACAACGACGTGATCGATGGCCTGTACGTGGCTGGCGTTGACGGCGACTTCTGGAGCGTGCCGTACTTCCAGGGCGGTTCCTGCAACGGCTTCTCGCTGGCGAGCGGCGTTCTGGCTGGCAACACGGCGAGTTCCGACATCTAATTCGCATACCAACTGCCGCGTTCCCCATTCCCCTCCTGGGTAAACGATAGGCGATTCGCCCCGCGTGTCTGCAGCATGCGGGGCATTTTTGTTGGAGGAGCGTGTCTGCGTGTTCGTGGGGCGAGGCGTTGACGCGCAACGCGGTCCGTTGCCGTGCGTCTTGCGTTCGTTCACCTTAAACGTTGTGCGTTTTCGCAGGAGGGTGCTCACATCCGCATGGTAGAAGATAAGCTATCGTCGCTGGCGTGTCGGCTCGTTTGCGATATGGGTGCAAAAGAAGGACATTATGGAACAAGGCCACCTCTTTTCGTTCGTCATTCCGGCGTACAACTGCGCCGACTATTTGCCCGACGCCATCGAGAGCGTCTTGAGCCAGGACATCGGGTTCGAGCAGAACATTCAGCTCATTATCGTAGACGACGGCAGCATCGATAATACCGTCAGCGTGTGCAAGGCCTACGTCGATTCGTTTCCCCAGAACATTACGTTCATCCGCCAGGAAAACGCCGGTGTGACCGCCGCGCGTCTTGCGGGCCTGAAAGTGGCCGACGGTGCCTACGTTAACTTCCTGGATGCCGATGACAAGTGGAGCGAGGACGCATGTTCCAGCGTCTTGCCGTATCTGCGCGAGCATCCCGAAATCGCGTTCTGCGCGGCGAAGCACCTGTTCTTCGAGGCTAAAACGGGCGAGCATCCGCTGGGCTACAAGTTCAAGCACGATGCCATTTTCGATTTGGAATACGACTGGGATAAGCCCCAGCTTTCGATGACCAACGCATTCATCAGGCGCGAGCTCATCAAGCCCGAGTATTTTGACGGGAGTCTGCGCTGGAGCGAGGACTTCCTGGTCATCAATTGCATCTTGCTGCGCAATCCCCGCTATGCCGTGGTATCCACGCCAGTGTACTGGTATCGCAAGCGCTATGCTTCCGGTTCGGCCATCGACACTAGTGACTCGATGGTGGAGTGGTACGAGAAACCGGTTGAGCGCTGCAATGCTCGCCTCTTCGAGGAGTCACGGTCGCTGTATGGGCGCGTGCTGCCGTTTATCCAGCACACGGTGATGTACGACCTGCAATGGCGCGTGAAGTCCGTGCGCCCATGTCCGCTCGACGACGCCCAGATGGCGAAGTATAAAGAGCGCCTCGTGAACCTTATTCGCGATATCGACGAGCCAATCATCTTCTCGCAGCGCAATCTGTATCGCATTCAGAAGCTGAGCGTGCTTGCGCTGAAGTACGACGCGCCTTTTAGCGAGATTCAGAAGCGCCTGCATTTCACCGACCGTGGCCTCTTCTTCGAGAAGGACGGCGCGGACCCCGTTCTGTGCTGGGGTGCTGGTGGCGAGGCGCGCATGCGCGTCGATTTCCTGCAGCGTGAGGGCGATTGCCTGAAAATAGAGGGTCGCCTGCATACCTCGGTGGACGCGGATCGCGTGGGCGTTCGCGCGATTGTGGAGGATCCCGAATCGGGCAAGAGAGCCCAGGTTGTCGAGGGAAGGCTGTTTACGCGCTATGACCGTTCTGCGAACGCGCGTTTCGCCGATCGCTACTTCTTCGAGCGCGGTTTCGAAATCACCGTGCCGTGCGGCATCGTGTCCTTCCAGGTGGTTCTGTGCGAGCACGCGTGGGATGCGACCCTGGAATGGGGCTCCCGTGCGCGTTTCTGGGCTAGGGGCAATGCGTATGCCCAGTTCGACGATATCTTTGTCCGTCGCGGCGAAGCGCAGAATTCCATCAAAGTCGAGCGCCATACCAAGCTGTGGCGCAAAAAGCGCGAGTTGCTGTTCCAGGGCGATATCGTGCATGAGCGCAAGGCAATCGACGTGCTGAAGTACCGTTATTACGCGATGCGCCACGAGAAGGATACGGATCAGGTATGGTTGCTCCTCGACCGCACCGTGATGGCCGGCGATAACGCCGAGGCCCTGTTTCGCTACTTAGCGCAGCATCCCGTGAAGGGCGTGAAGCCGTATTTCCTCCTGAACCAGGATTCGCCCGATTTCGAGCGCATGTCCCAGTATGGCGAAGTCGTCGCGTTTGGCTCCGAGCGCCACAAGAAACTGCATCTGCGTGCCGATTTCATCGTGTCTTCCGCTGCCGATGCCTTTGTGTACAACCCCTTCGGCGACAAGCAGAAATACATTCGTGGACTTGAGAAATACAAGTTCGTGTTCCTGCAGCACGGCATTACGAAAGACGATATGTCGAGCTGGTTGAATAGGTGGAATAAGGATATTCGCCTGTTCGTTACCGCATCGCCGCGCGAGCGTGATTCCATCTTGAACACGCCCGCATACGGGTACGGCCCTGATGTCGTGAAGCTCACGGGTTTCCCGCGTCACGATGGGCTTATCGCCGAGGCGAAGGAGACCGCTCCCCAGAAGAAGGTGCTCATCGCTCCCACGTGGCGCGATCATCTTGCGGGCAAAACCGACCCGCAAACGGGCAAGCGCGCGCAGAACCCCGGTTTCGAGGAGACGGATTACTACGCGTTTTATCAGGCGCTTCTGAACGATGAGCGTTTTGCGGAAGCGGCTGAGCGCCTGGGTTACGCAATCGATTTCCTCATTCATCCCGCCTTCATGGAAGAGGCGCATAAGTTCACGAGCCCATTTGCCACGGTGAAGACCGAGTACGATTACCGCCGTGAATTCATAACGTCTTCGGTGATGGTGACCGACTTTTCCTCGGTTGCGTTCGACTTCGCCCTGCTGCGCAAGCCCGTGCTGTACGCGCAGTTCGATTACGACACGTTCTACGACCTGCATCCGTGGGGGCACGGCTACTTCGAGTACGAGCGCGATGGCTTTGGGCCGGTGTGCCGCGACCTCGACACCACGGTGTCGAACCTGATTGCGCTGATGGAGAACCCCGTTCTGGATAGCGAGTACCGCGCGCGTGCCGATGCGTTCTTCTACGAGCCTCCGGCGGGTTCCAGCAGGTGCAAGGAAGTCATCGAGGGTATTCTGTCCATCGAGTAGGGCGTTCACGGTGCGGATGCCAGTGAAACCGCACCGATGGCCCTGTCGTTTTCCCGCTTGCGCGTAGCCGAGCATGCTGCACCTGTTCGTGTGAAGGGGTGCAGGCTGGATGTGTGCAATCTGTTGGGGAGGGTGTTTCCGATTGATAGGCGCGGCGTGCGTGGCTAGAATCTGAAATCGAAATTCAAATTCAGAAGAAAGCGGTACGGTGACCGAGCAGCGACGATATAAGACGAAGCAGGGCGAGATGGTTTCCGCCCATTTGGCGAAATGCGCCGATTGCTATGTGAGCGTCGACGAGGTGTGGGCCGCTTTGTCGTCGGCTGGTGAGCGCGTCGGCCGTTCCACGGTGTACCGTCGTTTGGAGTCGATGGCTGCCGAAGGCGCTGCGTTGAAGGCCATGTCGCCTGGTGGCGAGGCTCGTTATCGCATCGCCAATGCCACCGTTTCGGGGCAGCTTGTCTGCTTGGAGTGCGGTCGCGCGCTTCCCCTCGACTGCAGCATGGTCGAGGAGTTTTCCGACCACGTGCTTTCCCATCACGGATTCAAAATCGACCCCGCACGTACCGTGCTCTACGGGCTGTGCGACGCTTGCAGGGGCGTGTGATGCAAGCTCTTCTCACGTCGCTCCTAGGCCTGTTAGCGGGGAAGAACCGACGCCTTGGCGTGGTTCTTGCTGTGCTGGCGTTCGTGAGCTGCGTCCTCATAGAGCTGCTCCACGATCATGATTGCGCGGGCGATGGCTGCGCTATGTGCGCCGTCGTGGCGTTTGCGCATGCGGTTTTGGCCCTGTGCGTGGCATATGCCCTGGCGCGCACTGCGGTTCGGTTCCTGCTGCGTCTTCCGCGACCGCGCATCGGCGCTCCTGTGCTGTTCGGTGGGTCTGCGCGCTTCGCCGCGTTTGCCCCTTTTCTTATTTCTGCCAACGAAACTCCTGTTGGCAGGGGCGTTCTTCTTAGAATCTAAGCTGCATCCCAAAGGCGCGACGCGCCTGAATGAGCATAGAAGACTGCTGTGCGGCATTGTGCCGCGAAGGGATGTAATTCGACATGAAGAAGATTATTTGCACCGTTGTGGTGGTGGCTTTGCTGTGTCTTGGGCTGCTTGCGGGTTGTTCGAACTCTAGCGCTCCCACGCCCGCGAATGCCCAGACGGAAAAGATCAAGGTTGTGTGCGCGACGTTCCCCGCATATGACTGGGTGCGGCAGGTTGTGGGCGACAGGGCCGACGATTACGAAATCACGTATCTCATGGCCAGTGGCGTAGACTTGCACAGCTATCAGCCGAGTGTGGAGGATATCGCGAGCATTGCCGATGCCGATTTGTTCGTGTATGTGGGTGGAGAGTCGGATGCCTGGGCTGAAGAAGCCGTTGCGGCCGCTGGCTCCTCTGCGTTGCATACGGTGAACATGATGGAAGTACTGGGCGATTCTGCCGTGGAGGAAGAACTCGTCGAAGGCATGCAGGCCGAGGATGAGGAAGAGCCTGGCGAGGGCGAAGCGGAAGAGCCCGAATATGACGAGCATGTTTGGCTATCGCTGAAGAATGCGCAAGTGCTGGTGGACGCCATACAGGCTGAATTGGCGGATGTGGATGCGGGTCATGCCGGCGAATTCGCCGCAAACGCCAATGTGTATAAGGCTGAGCTATCCAAGCTCGATGCGCGTTACGCCGAAGCCGTAGCGGCGGCAGCCAAGGACACGGTCGTGTTTGCCGATCGCTTCCCCTTCCGCTACCTCGTGGATGACTATGGACTTTCGTATTATGCCGCATTCGTGGGTTGCTCCGCTGAAACCGAGGCAAGCTTCGAGACGATTGCGTTTCTTGCTCAGAAAGTAGATGAGCTGGGCGTATCCAACGTGCTTGTGATCGAGGGCTCTGATGAGGCGATTGCGAAGACGGTGATTGCCAGCACCCGCGACAAGAGCCAGGGGATTTTGGTGATGGATTCGCTGCAGTCGGTTACTGCGGCCGATGTCGCCTCGGGCGAAAGCTACCTTGGCGCCATGGAGCGCAATCTTGACGTTCTAGCGGCTGCATTGTCGTAGGGGGTGCCATGTCGTATCTAGCATGCAGGGGGCTTTCCGCGGGATACGCGGGTGTGCCCGTTGTTTCGTCTGTCGATTTTTCCGTCGGCCCGGGCGATGCGCTGTTTGTGGTTGGGGAAAACGGCGCCGGCAAGTCGACGCTTCTGAAAACGGTTCTGGGATTGCTTCCCCCGCTCGCGGGCGAGGTTTCCCTGGGCGGGGGAGCTCCGGCATGCGAGGTGGGGTATCTTCCGCAAAAGGGCGAGTCGCAGGCTGATTTCCCCGCATCCGCGTGGGAGATTGTGATTTCGGGCAGGGCGTCTCGCCTGGGGTACCGTCCGTTCTACAATCGCGAAGACCGCGCGGCCGCCGAAATCGCGCTTCGCCGCGTGGGCGCGATGCGATTGAAAAACGCGCCGTTCGGGTCGCTTTCCGGTGGGCAGCAGCAGCGCGTGCTCCTGGCTCGCGCGCTGGCTTCCGAGGCGAGCCTTCTGGTGCTCGACGAGCCTACGACGGGGCTCGACCCCGATGCCGCCGATTCGTTTTACGGCATCGTCGACGAGCTGCGTAGCGCGGGTGCGGGCGTGCTCTGCGTCACGCACGATGTAGCGGCCGCTCTGCCGCATGCCACGCATGTGCTTGAGGTTAAGGGCGGTTCGGCGGCGTATGCTCCCGTTGCCGCGTGGAAGCGGGGTGGGCAGGCGTAGTGGGTCCCATCGAGTTGCTTTCGACGTACCTATCCTATCCATTCGTGCTTAACGCGCTGGTAGTTGGCGCGCTCGTTGCTTTGTGCTCGTCGCTTTTGGGCACCACGCTCGTGATGAAGCGCCTCTCGTATATCGGCGACGGCCTTTCCCACGTGGCGTTCGGGGCATATGCCGTGGCTTCCGTTGCGGGCGTAACGCGCAACATGCTTGTGATTGCGCCCGTAACCGTGCTAGCCGCCGTGTTGCTGTTTCGACGAGGGCAGTCGGCCAAGGTCAAGGGCGATGCGGCGGTATCCATGATGGCGGTTGCGGCTTTGGCTGCGGGCTACCTGGTTATGAACGTCTTCGGCGCGCGCTCGAATATTGCTGGCGACGTGTGCTCGACGCTTTTCGGGTCGACATCGATCCTTACGCTGACCAGCTTCGATGTGGGGCTGTGTGCCATTATGTCGATTGCCGTCGTGGGTGGGTTTGCCGCGCTGTACAACCGCGTTTTCGCTGTTACGTTCGATGAGGCATTCGCGCGCGCATGCGGTTTGCCCGTGGGGCGGTACAACCTGGTCATTGCCATCATGATTGCGTTCGTAATCGTGGTGGGCATGAACTTGGTGGGTGCGCTCATGCTTTCCGCTCTCGTGGTGTTCCCCTCTCTTTCGGCCATGCGCGTGTCGGGGACGTTCCGCAACGTCACCGTGATCTCGGCGTGCATTGGCGTGACGTGCTCGGTTGCTGGCATGCTCGTTTCCATTCTGGCCAGCACGCCCGTGGGGCCCACCATCGTATTGCTCGATGTGGCTGCCTTCGCGCTTTTCAGCTTGCTGGGGCCTTTCGTGAAGCGTGCCTGAAGTGCGTGCCGCGGATTGTTACGCCTGCTGCCGAATTAACGCAAATGTCACGTGCCAGTGTGGTAAGGGGTGCTATCATGCCAATGTTATCAATTCTCAATCCGTAACATGGGAGGAAAAAGGACATGGGTAAGCACTTGAAAGCGGTAATCGTTCTCGCCCTTGCGGCGTGCGTGGCCGTGTTCGCGCTGGCGGGATGCGCCACGCAGGGCGGCTCGAACGCGGAGGGCAATTCTTCCGCAACTACCGAAAGCACCACGAAGACCGTGGTGGACGCCTATGGCCGCAGCGTCGAGGTTCCCGCGAACGTGGAAACCGCGGCTACGGTTGGCAGTGGCGCGCGCTTCGTCGTGTACGCCGGCGGCCAGGACAAGCTGATTGCCGTCACCGAAATGGAAACCGATCCGGCCATGAATCGCCCGTATGCGGTGGTCTACAAGGATCTCTTCGCAAACCTGCCGGCCACCAGCAATGGCAATCACCTGCTGGAAACCAACGTGAACGAAGAGCAGCTCATGAGCCTGAATCCCGATGTCATCATCTCCAGCCGCAGCGCCGATGAGTGCGATGCGCTGCAGGAGGCCACGGGCATTCCCGTAGTCGGCATCAGCTACCAGAATCAGCTGTTCACCGAAAATGTGTACAAGTCCATTACCTGCGTTGCCGAGGCGCTGGGCACGGAAGACCATGCTGCCGAGGTCGTGGCGAAGCTGAAGGAATGGGATGCCGACCTGGAAAGCCGCACGGCCAACATTCCCGAAGACCAAAAGCCCACCGTGTACGTGGGTGCCGTTAACTACAAGGGCGCCAAGAGCTTCACGGGCACGTATGCCAACTATGCTCCGCTGGTAGAGCTGAACGCCATCAACGTGGCCGATTCCACTGGCCAGGACGGCGCGCTCGACGTCGACCTCGAGCAGATTGCGAACTGGGATCCCGACTACATGTTCCTGAACGCTGGCAACATGGACCTCATGAAGGAGGACTACGCCAACAATAAGGATCTCTTCGATAGCCTGAAGGCCTTCAAGAATGGCAACCTGTACACGCAGCCGTTCTTCAACTTCAATGGCACCAATATCGACACGGGCATCTGCGATACGTACTTCATCGGTGCTACCATTTACCCCGAGGCATTCGCCGACGTCGACCTCGAGGCCAAGTACTCCGAGATTTACACGACCATGCTGGGTGCCGATTTCTATCAGACGATGAAAGAGAACAAGATGGGATTTAAGAGCCTGTCCTTCTCGTAGGAAAGGCTGTTCGAGCGCAAACTATGGACGAGGAAAAGCTTACCAATACGGGGCTTGCCGCTCGAACCGAAGCTACGCGGGGCGTTTACGCGGGGTACATCCGGCGTAAGCGCCTCGTTATGGTTGTGCTTGCCGTTGTGGTGCTTGGAATCGCCACGCTGTCGATGGGCATGGGTTCGTTGGGGCTTTCGCCGCAAGAAGTTGTAATGGCCCTGTTTGGGCAGGGGTCCACGCGTGCCGTGGCCGCCGTGCAGAACCTGCGCTTGCCGCGCGTGCTCACGGCTATCGTGGCGGGCATCGCCCTTTCGCTTGCGGGCTGCTCGTATCAGAGCGTGCTGCGCAATCCGCTGGCTTCGGCAAGCACGCTGGGCATTTCGCAGGGTGCCGCGTTCGGCGCCTCGCTTGCCATCATCGTGTTTGCGGGCGGTGATGCCGTTTCCGCAGCGTACGAGGGTGTTTCCACGGCCGAGCCAGTTAGCACGGCGATCTGCGCGTTTGGCGGCGCCATGCTTTCCACTATCGTGATTCTTCTGCTTTCGCGCGTGCGCGAGATGACGCCCGAAAGCATCGTGCTGCTGGGCGTCGCGCTTTCGGCGGCGTTCACGGCAGGCACCACGCTGGTGCAGTACTTTGCCGAGGATTCCCAGGTTGCCGCCGTGGTGTTCTGGACGTTCGGCGATTTGAGCCGCGTGAGCAAGAGCCAGCTGGCCATTATGGCGGGCGTTACGCTCGTGAGCGCCGTATTCTTCTTCCTGCAGCGCTGGAAGCTTAACGCCATGGAGTCGGGCGAGGTGCTTGCTCACGGCTTGGGCGTGAACGTGAATCGCGTGCGCCTGGCAAACATGCTTGTGGCCAGCGCTGCCGCTTCCACGGTTATCGCGTTCTGCGGCATCATCAACTTCGTGGGCTTGGTCGCGCCGCATATCATGCGTCGCTTGCTGGGTTCCGATTACCGCTTCCTGCTGCCGGCTTCCGCCCTGGCGGGTGCGGGCCTGCTGCTCGTTTCCGATATTCTGTGCCATGTAGTGGTGGCGCCGCTCATTCTGCCCATTTCGGCTATCACGTCGTTCGTGGGCGCGCCGATATTCATTTACCTGCTGTTCAAGGGGGTTAACCGCTAATGCTCGAAGCGCGCGACCTCCATTACTCCTATCGACCCGATAGGCCCCTGCTGCAGGGGATTTCAATCGACATCCAGCCTGGGTCGTTCCTTGCGATTCTGGGCGTGAACGGGTGCGGCAAGTCGACGCTGCTCTCGTGCCTTTCGGCCATGCGCAGGCCCGAGCGCGGCGAGGTGCTGCTCGATGGCGTGTCCATTGCCGAGGTGAAGCGCCTCGATCGCGCACGCAAGATTGCGCTCGTCGCGCAGCATAGCCATGCGAACAGGCTCACGGTGTACGACGCCGTGCTGCTGGGGCGCCACCCGCTCATGCAGGGTGCGCCTTCCGAGGCCGACTACGACGTTGTCGACGACGTGCTTTCTCGCCTGGGGCTTGCCGAGTATGCCCTGCGCTATACCGACGAGCTTTCGGGTGGCGAGTACCAGAAGATGGCGCTGGCGCGCGCGTTCGTGCAGCGCGCCGAAACGCTGCTGCTCGACGAGCCCACCAACAATCTCGACCCCGCCAATCAGCAGGAGGTTATGCAGGCCGCCCGCGACGAGGTCGATGGGCGCGGCATTGCGGCTGCGGCGGTTATGCACGATATCAACCTGTCGCTGCGGTATTGCGATAGGTTCTTGTTCTTGAAAGATGGAAAAGTGGATGCGCTGGGCGGGCGCGAGGTCGTTACCGCACAGCGCATCAGGAGCGTATACGGGATGGACTGCGACGTCATCGAGCACGATGGCCGGCCCGTGGTCATCCCCAAGTAAGGGAGCTGGGTATGGGCGATATTGCCGAGTATTTCGACGCGCGCGCCGCGTCGTGGGATCAGATGGAGCACACCACGAAAAGCCGTGTTCAGGGGGCCGTTCTGTCGCTGTGCGGCATTGGCGAGGGTTCGCGCGTGCTCGATGTTGGCTGTGGCACGGGCGTGATGACGCCACATTACCTCGAGGCGCGTGCGTCGGTGCTGGGCGTGGACGTATCTCAGAAGATGATTGACATCGCGTGCCAGAAGTTCGCAGACGAGCCGCTGGCGTCGTTCGTTGCATGCGATGTGCTTGACCTCGACGAGTCCGAACCGTACGATGCGCTGGTCATCTACAATGCGTACCCGCACTTCATGGATAAAGAGGCCCTGGTGGAAAAGGCCTATCGACTGCTTAAGCCAGGTGGGCGCTTCGCCGTGGCCCATGGTAGCGGTAAGGACACTATCAACGCGCATCACGACGCCGTTGCCGCAGGCGTGAGCACGGGCCTTCGTCCCGTTGCCGAGGAGAGCGCCATCTGGGCAAAGCTCTTTACGCTCGAGGCTCAGGTGGACACTCCGGGCTTCTACGCCTTCTCGGGCGTACGCGCATAGCGCGCAAAGCGGCCCTGACGAGAATCGCCAGGGCCGCTTGTCTAGCAGCTGCTTATGTTCGGTCATGTTTAGCCGTTAAAGGCCTGTTCCTGCGAGTAATTCTGGACGTACGTGCTCTCGATGTGGCACATCGTGGAGCAGAAGCTAGGCTGCTCGTGCCAGATCATCATGCCAATGCCCACAAGGGCAATAGCCACTACGATGATTCCCAGGATGATGGGCTTCTTGCTGCGCTTCTTGGTTGGCTGCGATGCGTTCGACATGTTCTCTTCGTTCATGGTGCGCTTCCTTTCTGCAAGACGAAGCGCTTACGCTACCGAGGACATGCCCAGCAGGGCGTCGCCCTCGTCCAGGAGCTGATTGCCCAGGTCGAGCGTGTGGCGATAGTACGTGGGGTTGTGCGCGCCCTCGCTGTTCTCGGCTGCAGCCAGGTTCCAGTAGTAGCATGCCTCGCGCTGGATCTGCTGCATGTGCGAGCCTTGCGGCAGAATCTCGTTGTCGCCGCCGTACACGAATTCGTATTCGGCATGGCGTACGGCGAGCATCTTCGCACCCGTGGAAGCGTACGTCCAATCGGCGTAGTTGTGGTCGTTGTGCCACTTCAGAGCCTTTTCGGGCACCATGTCGGAACGGCCGTTGTCGTAGGGGCTCGTGGGAATGCTGGTGCCGGGCGCCATCGAGTAGTCGCAGTGGCACTGCCCGCAGACCTGGCCCTCCATCGACGCCACGGTATGGTCGGAGCCCATCGAGCGCACCCACTCGGCGCGGTCGACTTCCAAGTACGCCTCGCCGTCTTTCATGGGCGTGTTGCCGTGGCAACTTGCGCAGCTCACGTTTTCATCCAGCTCGCCGATGATTTCGTTGAACGGGCGGGAATGCACCGCTTCGCCCTCCTGGTCTACCAGGTTGGAATACTGCGGACTCTTGCAGGTGATGCAAGCGGCCTTCGTCTTTGCGCCGTTCCCGCGACAATCGCGACAACGGCAAGCGTGCCCATGGTAACGACAAGCTTCTTTCTTACCATTGAAGGCCCCTCCTTATGGTCCTATATGTCCTGATCGGCGCCACCGCACAATGCCGCCGACTCCTCGAACGTAATCCTATGGACAAGCCTCCAATGCGTGTAGGCACACTTCGAAGCGGGTTTTTGGGGACGCTTTCGAATGTGGTGTAAAGTTGTTTCGGGCAGTACTGCATGGGCGTGACCCGTGCAAACAGGGATGGAGGGCCGATGCTTCTCGTAGACAAGAGCAGCGCCGAACCGTTTTACCAGCAGATATTCCGGAACATCGCGGCCGCCATCGAAAGCGGCGCGTGTTGCGAAGGCACGCGTTTGCCGTCGATTCGCGCATGCGCGAAGGACCTGGATGTTTCCGTGACAACAATCGAAATCGCGTACCGCGAGCTCGTGGCCGAGGGGTACGTGGAGGCACGTCCGGGAAGTGGCCATGTGGTGTGCCGCGTGAACGACGCCGAACACTCCAAGATCAAGCATGCCCCCGAATACTATGCGGCACTCGAGCGCCTGCGCGCGGGGTCTTCTGCGCATCCGCCCGCGATGCACTACGACTTTGCGTATGACGCCATCGATCCTGGCATATTCCCGCTTGCGGCCTGGGCGCGCACGTCGCGAAACGTCTTTTTCGGCGAGGGCTCCGAGCGCTCGTTCTTCTATGACGACTCGCAAGGGCTGCGCCGACTGCGTACGGAAATCGCTGCGCACGTGAATGCCGAGATGGGGCTCGACTGCAGCTCCGAGCAGGTGCTTGTCATGCCTACCACGCGCGATCTGATGAACGAGATCCTTACGTTGTTCGACGCCTCCCAAACGACGGTTGGCCTGGAGAACCCCGGCTACGACGAGGCCTATACTGCGGTTGCCCGCCTGGGATTCCGCACGCGTGACGTTTCCGTGTTTCCCACGCCAACGCCCGAGGAGTACCTGCGCGCCGTCGATGGCGTGAACATCTTGCTCACAACGCCGTCGTGCCAGTTCCCCACGAATATCGTGATGCCGCAGGATGTGCGTGAGGCGCTGGTGGCGTGGGCGGGCGAGACGTCGGCGTACATCGTGGCCGACGAGTACGGTTGGGAACTCGAATCCGGGGTGGGGCGCACCCCATCGATGGCGGCATTTGATACGCAAGGTCGCGTGATTACGACGGGTACGTTCTCGAATTCGTTCTCACCGTCGATTTGCCTGAGTTACGCGCTGCTTCCGCCTCAGCTGATGCTGCGCTGGCGCGGCCGTTCCGCGCATATGCATCCGCGTGTTCCCTGGCAGACGCAAGCGTCGATGGCGTCGTTCATGTGCGAGGGGCAGTGGGATTCGCACGTGAGACGCATGCGCCAGGTAGTTGCCAAGAAGCGCGATGCGCTTGTGGGCGCGCTGCGCGAGCATATGGGTAATGCAATCGAGATCGTTGTGGGGCGGCAGTACGCGCTCGTGCGCACGACGGATTCCCGTGGCGAGGCGGAGTTGGTAGATGCGGCGGCAAAGGCTGGCATTCGGGTGTATCCCACGTCGCGCTATTGGGTTGGCTATCCGCACCCTAGTTGGGATTACGTGCTTGTGGGCTATGCGGGCATCGAGTTCGACAATATCGCGCCAGGCGTTGAGGCCCTAGCGTGTGCTTGGGGTTTCGATTCGTAGTGCTTTTCACGCATAAGAGTTAGGCTATACTAACTCAATATATGCAAAGTGAAACGAAATAGATTCGCGATGCATCGAAATGATGTGCGTTGTCGGATCGATGCGCTCGCGGCAAGGTGGCCCCATGAAACGACACTTCCCCGAATCGCGCCAGGTGAACTGGATGCTCGTGGCTTGCATGGCATGCGTGATGCTGTGCGAGGGCTTCGACATCATTATCTACAGCAGTCTCATTCCCGCGCTCATCGCCGATGGCTCAATGGGCATCGCGAGTGCCGAAGCGGGCCTTATCGGGAGCATGACGTTCCTGGGGATGTTCGTGGGCGGCGTGTTGGCGGGTTGGGCGCAGCGGCGGTTGGGCTACGTGCGCTCAATTGCGCTTGGCGTCACGTGGTTTAGCATTGCGATTGCGCTGTCGTCGCTATCCGCGAGCGCATGCATGCTGGGCGCGTTGCGGTGCCTGGCTGGCCTGGGTTTGGGCTGCGTGCTGCCCATCGCCATGTCGCTCGCGCGCAGCGGGGCCTCGAAGCACATGGCGCCGCTGGTCATCAGCCTGGTTATGACGGGCATCCCGTTTGGTGGTCTGGCTGCGGCGTTCGTGTGCGCGTCCCCGGCATTGGGGTTGGGGTGGCGTGCGCTTATGCTCCTTGCTGGTACGGCGGGCGTTCTGCCTGTCGCCATCGCTGTGCCCATCGCGTCAAGGCAACTCGCGCGCTTGCGCAAGCCTCTTGAGCCATCGGGGGCATCGCCCATGCGCATGCTGCGTGGCATGCCGCGGAAGCGCGCCCTGGTCCTGGCGTCGCTCTGCGCTATGACCTTTCTCTTCCTGATGGCGTACTACGGCATTAGCACGTGGCTTGCCCAGCTCATGCGCGTGTTTAGCCTGCCGCTCGAAAACTCTCTCCAGCTGATGGTGGTGCTGAACTTCGGCTGCGTAATGGGCTCGCTGCTTACGGCGTGGCTTGCGACGCGCGTGAGTGCGAGGGTAGTGGCTATGGCGAGTGGAATGCTCGCGGCGTTGTGCCTGTTCGGGATTGCGATGCGCCCCAGCGTTGACATCGTGCTCATGGGGCTGGTGTTCTTCGCGGGCGTTGGCGCCATCAGCGCCCAGAACCTCACGAATGCGCTGGTCTCGAACGCATTTCCGGAGGAGTTGCGTGCTACTGCCCTGGGGCTGTCGCTTGGCGTTGGCCGCCTGGGCGCGGTGGCATCGCCCGCTGCGGGTGGGTTCTTGCTGCAAGCTGGGCTGGATGCGGGCTGGGTGCTCGTGATGCTCGGGCTTGCCGATCTTGCGGGCGTTATGCTGCTGGTGCCGTACGCCACGCACGAGCGTGTAGCGGCGCAGGTTCTCGAGGCATGAAAAAAGCCGGCTCGATGAGCCGGCTTGCGAAATCAATGGAGCGGACAACGGGGTTCGAACCCGCGACCCCCACCTTGGCAAGGTGGTGCTCTACCAACTGAGCCATGTCCGCACAGGAATTAGTATTCTAGCCTGTATCGCTGCGATTGCAAGGGGAAATTCGGAAATGAGGACGCTCCTTCATATTTCCTCTTGAAAGTCGCGTTGCGGGCGTCGTAATCGCCTCTACGCGCGCGGGGTAACCAGGAAATCGTCTCCGCGATAGCCCAGCATGAAATCGCGCACGCGTTCTCCCTGTTCGCCCACGGGAATGCGGAAGAGCGGGAAGCAGGCGGCGCCGTGAACGTCGGGGTCCATGGGGCGCAGCTCCAGCAGATTGTCGAGCTCGCCGTCCAGCGTGATGCCGCGCGCGATGGCATCGTAGTCGATGCTGCAGCCGGTTTCCCAGCTTGCGGGCGTTTCCAGCACGCCCATGCCCGTCGGCTCGCTGGGCGCGTGGGCGAGCACGTCTTCCCAGTCGGGCGCGTCGTCTGCAAGGTAATACGCGTACGTGCGAATGCCAAACGCGTAGTAGCCAACGTCGGTGCCGCACAGTCCTGCGAAGCGCAGGGGATTCAGCTCGATGACATGCACGTTCGCGGGGTTGGCCATCGCCTCGACGGGGCTTTGCCCTGGCTCGTGTGCCACGCGAATCTCCGCGTGCAGGCAGTAATTGCGGAATTGGAAGGTCTCGTTCGCGCGGCGGAACCATGCGGTTAGCGCGGGCGCTCCTGTGCGGATGATGCTGGGGCTCGTGAAATACAGGTGGTCGGACGTGTCGGCGCCGTCGCGGAAGTCATGCTGGAGCACGTTCAGAATCACGGGCTTGCCGGCGCCATCAAAGTACAGGTCGACGGCGTATTCCTGCCCGGAAAGGTATCCCTCGATGATGAAGCGGTCGGCGGTAACTACGCTTTCGGGGTGCACGTTGCGCGTTGCCATCTCGCGTTCGAGCAGGGCGATCGTGCGTGCCCATTCTTCCTGCGCGCGCACGACGTGCACGCCAAAGCTGATGAATCCGGCAGCAGGCTTCACAACCAGGGGAAATTGCAGGTGAGCGGGGTCGAGTGCCAGGAGCTCTTCCATGCTGCATGCGCGGAAGAAGAAGCCCGGGTCCACCGCGGTAAGCGCACGGCGCGTCTCGACCTTGTCCTTGCAGAAGCGGATGCAGCGCAACAGGTTTTCATCGTGTACGTTGTCGAGCACCCAGGAAAGCGCGCTTTCGGAACTCGTGTACAGGCGCTCGCCGCCGTCAATGCGCGAAGCGGCCTCCGCCGCGTCGACCAGGTTGAGCTTGCGCCCGCATTCTGCCTGCTCTACGGCGAATTCCGTGCGCAGAACGGGGTGCTGCGACTCCTCAAGCCAGTCGAGCATGACGCCCGATGCGTACGGTCCCTCGAGAATGAACATGTCCCCTCCCATTGCCTTGCCTTCATAGCATGTAGGCAAAATGGTACGGCGAAGCCTCGGAGCCGTCTACCCGCGAGGGTTGCGAGGCTAGCACATGGCGCGTGCGCATCGCATGAGCTGGGCCGCAAGTTTAATGATTGCGCGGTAGTATCCCGTAGGCGCTACCTGGCCAATGCGCTCGCAGAAGGCGTCGATCCATGCAAGGGGATGCTCGTCCAGAAAGGAGGCGAGCTCGGCAGGCGCTGTCTCGCCGGTAGCGACGCGCTCGCAAAGAACTGACGCATAGAGCAATTCGAGCCCTACGTGGTCTTCGTACTGGTTGCTGGCTCCTTCGACCTCCAGGTTTGCTTGGGCAAGCAGGTGCTTCATTTGGATTGTCGACTCTCCGAAGCCAACGGAGCTTCCGCTACGCCACGCGGTTTCCCAGGGCGCGGCAGCGGGTCTCGGCGGCCCGACGAATAGCTTGGCGTATTCCACGTCGACGCGCTGAATGGCCTCATCAGGCGCTTGCTCGCTCGCGATGTGGGCGTATCGTGCGCACGCGGCGACTGCGTCGCGCACGTCTGCATCGTCAAACGTGGGGAAGAGCTTCCAGAAATCCAGGCTAAGGCCGAGTCGTCCCGTCTGCCCCATGGGCGCAAGGAGGGAATTGCCTAGGAAGGCGAACGCGTCGGCAAGGTCGTACCAGGTTTGCTCGGTTGTGGTCATGGTTGCCTTTCGAAAGGGGTGCGGCCGCCCCGAAAGGCGGCCGCCGAGGAGGATGACTAGTGCTTCGCGGTTGCCTCGTCGCTGGTCGCAGGCGATTGCGTCTTCAGCAGTATCGTCGACAGCACGATGAACGCAAACGCTCCCAGCGAGATCACGCCGACAACCACCAGGATTTCGATGGGCGTGGGTGTGTACGTTCCTACCTGCGCCCACATGTTCGCAGGGTCGTTCTGCGCGGCGAACGTTCCCAGGGAAATGCCGTTGGCTCCCTGGATGTTGGGTGTAATGAAGCTCGTCAGCAGCAGCCAGCAGCGCTTCGCGAAAACGCCCAGAACTACAAGCACGCACGACGCCACAACGAGTCCGCGCTTCTCGCGGTTCTTGGAGAAGGCGAGCACGCAGAATGGCACAAGCAGCCCGCCGATGACCTCGAACCAGAAGAACGGGGCGGTTGCGCCGGTGAGCATATGGCCGAGCGCAATGGCTTCGCTCGCGGCGGGGTAGGCCATGGTGAGAACCTCGCAGCCGATGAAGAACGCGTCGACTGCGATGCATACGGCGAGCAGGCCGGAAAGGCTCTTGAAAAGCGAGGCGCTCGTCTTGAAAATGCTGGTGCGGTCGAGCGCGGCCAGCGCGATGATTAGCAAGGCGAGCCCCGAATCCATGGCGGACGCCACGAAGATTGGTGCCATGATGGCCGAGTGCCAGGCGCGCGCAATCTGCAGGCCGAAAATCCACGCGGTCACGGAGTGCACCAGAATGGCAACCGGCAGGGCCACGCGCGAGAGCGCAGTGACTTTGCGCTCTTCCCCGCGTGTGATGAACACCAGGTCGAGCACGTTGATGACCAGGTAAATCGTGATGACGGTCATGTCCCATACGAGCACCGAGGAAGGGTTGGGGCCGGCTAGGATGCGCCATACGCGCTGAATGCCGCCCAGGTCGATGAGGATGAACAGCCCGGCGCAGCAAATGCTAACGATGGAGGTGATCACGGCTGGCAGCGCGACCTTCTTGAATGCCTCGATGTTGAACACGTGAGCCGAGCTCGCCACGATGAGGCCACCTGCAGAAAGGCCCACGAACAGCATGAACATGACGATATATGCCCCCCAGGAGTTGATGTTCGACATGCCCGTGACGGCGAGGCCATTAGCAAGCTGGTAGATCCAGGCGGCAATGCCGGCTATGGTCAGCGTGCCAAGTGCAATTAGCGCGCCCTTAGCCTTTGTGGAAATGTGCATTGGTATCGCCTCCTATTCGAAGTAGTGGACTTTGGGGCGCGTGCCCTTGTCCTCCAGTAGAACGTACGCGTTGTTTTCCCTGATGGTTCGCGAAATCTCTGACTCGGGGTCGTCAAGGTTGCCGTAGATGCGCGCGTCGACGGGGCAATTCTGAACGCACATGGGAACGTCGCCGCTATCTGCGCGCTCTTTGCAGAGCGTGCATTTCTCCATTACGCCGCGCGGTCGCACGGGGACGGCCTTCTCGCCGTAGTTGAAGCCAGTGTCGCGCAAGGGCTCGGCCCAGTTGAACGTGCGTGCGTTGAACGGGCATGCGGCCATGCACATGCGGCAGCCGATGCACTTGTCGTAATCGATTTCCACGCGTCCCGCCTCGTCGGTGTACGTGGCGCCCGTGGGGCATACGCGCTGGCAGGCTGGGTTGTCGCAGTGTTGGCATGCGAGCGGCAGGTAGGTGCGAGAAAGATGCGGGAAGGTGCCTTCGGCGCCGTCGTAAGTGTCGGTCCCCTCGTTCAGCACGCGGTTCCAGAGCATGCCATCGGGAACGTTATTGCTCATTTTGCACGAAAGCGCGCAGGTGGAGCAGCCGATGCAGCGGCGGCGGTTGATGGCTATGGCTAGCCTGGTCATGGGTTACGCACCTACTTTCTTGATTTCGACGAGCGTGTCGTTGTAGGGAATCATCGGGCCGAACAGCAGGTCGTAGCCGCGTTCGGTGAGCTCGTCATTGCATACCGACTGCATGAGCGTCCCGTTCATGTATTGGGCGTACGTCGATTCGGCCATATATGCCATGTCGGGCTGGATGGCTTCGTTTAGCAGTACCTTGGTGCGGAAGCTGCCGCGGTCGTTGAAGACTTCCACGTCATCGCCATTCTGCAACTCGCGAGCAGCGGCGTCTGCGGGGTTCAGCTCGATATGCGGTTCGTAGAACTGCTGAATCCACTTCGCGCCCGAGTAGCAGCTGTGCACGCGGAAGCGCGTACGGCCCTGCGAGAACATGAGTGGATATTTCTCGCGTAGCGGGTTGTCGACATAGGCTTCTTTCGGGCTTTCCCATGCGGGGAAGGCCTGGCCCCATGAAACGAGGTTCTCGTAATACGGCTCCTGCTTGCCCGAGGGAGTGTGGTATTCCATGCCCACTTCGGGGCCAAGCGGGTCTTCGCTGCCCAGAAGCTTGAGCGCGCCGTCTGCCTTGAATAGGGCGTCGAGCGTGAAGCCTTCGATTTGAGGGTCGTCGCTTTTCAGGACGGCTTCCGCGTATTCCACGGCCGTGGCGGGGTAGAGACTTCCGTAGCCCATGGCCTCCGCGATGCCTTTTTCGATGTAGAAGTCCTGCTTGGCCTCGAACAGCGGCTCGATGATCTTCTGATTCTGCAGAATGTAGCCATTGGCGCATTTCACGCCACCTACGGAGTCTGCGCTTTCGAACTTGGAGCAGCTGGGCAGGATCAGGTCGACGTAATCGCAAACCGAGCTGTGATAGATGTCGGCGACGCAGATGAAGTCGAGCGATTTGATCCATTCCAGCGTGCGGTTCCAGTTTGCCGCTTTCTGGGTGGGAATATCGCCGAAGAACATGGCGGCATGAACCTTGTCGGTGCGCGCCATCTCGAAGAAGCCCTGCGGACTGGGGCTGGGCTTCGCGTCGGCGGGGAGCTTCCATCTGCCCAGTTCCGCTTCGTAGGGCGTGACATGGTAGCAGTAGATGCCGCAGCCAGTGCCGCGCTTGCCGTAGTTGCCCGTGAGCGAGGCGATGAGCGCGTAGCAGTGACCGGCGATGTCGCTCGTTCCGTACTTGTCGATGCCGCCCACGCCGTTGCAAATGATGGAAGGGCCTTCGGCGTACTGTTCGGCAACGCCGGCAATTTGCTCGGCGGGAACGTTCGTGATCTTCTCGGCCCATTCCAAGGTGTATTCGCTCATGGCTTCGCGCAGGCGCGTGAAGAGCGTGCATGCGGTGCGACCGTTAACCGTGAAGGTGCCCTCGAGCGCGGGGTCTTGCGCTTCGGTTGCGCGAACGGCGGCCTGCTTCGCATTGTCCCAGACCATGAAGGCCTTTGCGGGTTTTACGACGTCTTCGGGCAGCTCTTCGCCTGCGGCTTTCGCCTCGGCTGCAGCCTTCTCGTATGATGCCATGGCTGCGGCCGTTGCTTCGGGGGTGGCGTCCAGCAGCTCGCCCGTTTCCTCGTCGATGAGGAACGGGAAGTGCGTATGAGCCATGACGTGTTCGGTGTCGTACAGCTCATTTTCCAGAATGTGATGCGTCATGCCCAGGAACAACGCGGGGTCGGTGCCGGGGCGCAGCGCCACCCATTCGTCGGCCTTGGATGCCGTGGTGGAGAAGCGTGGGTCGCAGACGATCATCTTCGTTCCCGCTTCCTGCGCCTGAAAGAACCCACGTGACCACATCATGCCCGTTTCCAGGACATTGCAGTTCACTATAAGGATGGTTTTTGCTTGAGGCCACTCCCATATCGTGTTGAGTGCGAACATGCCCGAAAAGGCGAAGGCCTGGTTCAGGCCGTTGCCCTGGCCCATGTCGTATCCTTCCATTCCACCAGCTTGCGCGTGCAGAATCGATGCGAGCAGTGGCTTAAGGCGCTGCTCTGCTTCGGTGGAGTGCTGAATCCACAGGGCGTCTTCGCCGTATGCCGACTGGCACTTCTCGAACTCGCGCGCGATGATCTCGAACGCTTCATCCCAGGTGATCACCTCGAACTCGCCGCTTCCGCGCTCGCCCACGCGGCGCATGGGCGACTGGATTCTTGCATCGCCGTAGATGTGCTGAATCTCGGAAATGCCCTTCAGGCACACGTTGTGGAAACGATTGTCGCTGTTGGGGCGCGGCTCGATCATGCAGAGCCGCCCATCGCGCACCGTGCATTTGAGCATGCAGTTACAGAGGCAGTGCTCGTTGTGGTACGTGAAGGCGATGCGCTCGTTCGAGTCGTCTGCCATGGCGCTTGCCGGCTTCAGCCAGGTTTCGGCTGTGGCCATTCCGCTTGCGCCAGCGGCGATGGCGCCGCTGGCCAGCGCTCCCTTCAGGAAACCACGACGCGTAATGCGGCCATGCCCCATGCGTTGTCCTTCCATTCAATCCCTCTCTTTCTCGTCCGGGGGGTGGGCAACGTGTTCGATACCGGTTGCCCTCGGCAAACGGTATCGTGGCGTGGGGGTGGGGCGATATTGCCAGAATTTGAAAGCGGGGCTTATGCCACGTTTTGGGAAAAGTGGTAATGGAGCCGCGCGGCGGGTATGCTTCAAAATGAGATGGCGTGAAGTCATGAGAGGGGGCGTTATGGCCGCGGAACGGGACCCCAGGGTTGTTAGGACAAAACGCGCGATTAGGCAGGCATTCGAGGAGCTCATTGCCGAGAAGAACGCCGATCGCATCAAGGTGAAAGAGCTCACCGATCGCGCCGGGGTGAATCGCAAGACCTTCTACCTGCATTACGATACGATCGAGGCTCTGTTCGATGAGGTGGTCATCGAGTTCATGGATGAGTACTTTGAGCATCATGAAACCACGGTCGACATGCCGAAGGATGTCCATGGGCATGCGAGTCGATTCTTCCTCTACCTTGTCTCGCAGGGCGAACGCGCGGAGCGCCTTGTCTGCCATGCGGGAAGTTATGACTTTGGTGGCAAGGTGTACGCCGAGCAGATGAACCGCTATCGCGATGCTGGCGCCGACCCGTTCGACTGGCTCCCAATCGAGGAAGAAGAGCTCGTGCTGCATTTCATACGGGCGACGGGGCTCGATTTCTACCGTCAGTGGGTGCGCGGCGGCCGAGCCGTTCCCGCGGAGCGTGCGGCGGAGCTCCTCGCATCCCTCACCTGTCATGGCGTTGATGGGCTTATGAGATAACGTCCGTCCGCCTAACCTGCGCCCTGCCTTGACCGCGCGTGGCGTGACGTGCAAGATGGTGCATGTCCTGCGGGCGCCTTCCGCCCGCGTTTCCGAAGAGCGAATGGGGAGTGCATGGTCGAATCGCTGCAGCAAGATCCAGCGCGCGACGAGGAACTTATCCTGGTCGACGCACTCGACCGTCCTCGAGGCAGCGCCACCAAGGAGCGCGCCCATCGCGAGGGGCTGCTCCACCGGGCGTTTTCCGTCGTTATCGTGCGCTACGCCCAGGGCGCCAAACCGCAGATCCTGCTTTCGCGCCGCGCCCCCGGCAAGTACCATTCCGGCGGGCTGTGGACGAATTCCTGCTGCTCGCATCCGCGCGTGGGCGAGAGCCTGGAAGAGGCCGTGACTCGTCGCGTGCGCGAGGAGCTGGGCGTGGAAGCTGTCAGTCCTGTTGAAATCGATGCGTTCGTATATCGCGCGCCGTTCCAGAATGGCCTATGCGAGTACGAGTTCGACCATGTGTTCGTAGCCGAATGCGAGGGCGATTTGCGTCCGTCCCCCGATGAAGTGTCGGACGTGCGTTGGGTCGATGCGGAAGAACTCGCTGTCGAGCTGTCCGAATGCCCCGAGCATTTCACTGCCTGGGCGTATACCGTCCTTGCGAAAGCGCTCGCGTATCTCGAGCGCGCCTAGGCTGGGCTGCTGCGCACCCCTGAAGCCGCCCGGCTATTTCCCGCGCTTGCGCACCTTCTCGCGCAGCGCCTCGAACTGGGCCGTTGCCGATTCTGCGCCCCGTACGCGGAAGCCCTTCACGCGCGCGACCGACGTGCGCGCGAGCACGCCCACCTGCTCGGCAATCTCGCGACGCGTGAGGCTCGTAAGGCGTTCGCGCTGCTCGGACAGGCTTTGCCCCGTTGCGACGGCCGATTCCACCCACTGTGACATGCGTTCGTCGACGGTCGTCTCGATGCGCTTCGCCGCTTGCGCGAA
Source organism: Denitrobacterium sp. (assembly GCF_056180635.1). Lineage (NCBI taxonomy): Bacteria > Bacillati > Actinomycetota > Coriobacteriia > Eggerthellales > Eggerthellaceae > Denitrobacterium > Denitrobacterium sp. Next base: position 33,873 of record NZ_JAZZJS010000006.1, read on the forward strand.
CTGCGTGAGCGCGGAAATGGTGAGCGTCGCGTCCACTGCCAGCAGCGCCACGGCCACGAGCGCGATGATCTCCATTGTCATGGCGGGCACCACGGCGTTCACGTCCTGCGCGAACGGGAACAGCACGAAATACACGAGCAGGCCACCCGCGCCGAACAGGAGCGATGCCGGCAGGCAGATGCGCCCGTTCAGGTTCAGCGGCATGTTCGAGTAATCCCACCAGTACGCGCCGAAAATCGCCTCGAGCGCCCAGTGCGTGCCGTATTCCAGCGGCATGCTGCCAATGCACGTGATGAGGAAGACGTGCCACCAATCGAGCTGCACGCCCGCCTGGCTTAGCAGCGAACATATCAGGATGGCCGCCATGGCCCCGGCGCCGTAGATGGGGCAGATGGGCCCGTACAGAAAGCCGCGATTCTGCCAGCTCTGTTCCTTGATGGTGCAGTAGATGGTTTCGTATACCCAGCCCAGCAGGCTAAACACCATGAACCATACGACGCATGCGCTTACCGACACAGGCTCTTCGCCTCCTTGCGCATGAGCAGCGTTTCCATGAGCGCGCAGTACTTGTCGGCGATGCAGATGATGGCAGCCTCGCGCGAGCGCGGCACGCGCGTGATGCCGATGGGCCACATGTGCGATTCGATTGCCCGGGCCGCGTGCTCGCTTATGCCGAACCGTGCCTTCGCGTTGCGGCTAGCGCACAGCGGGTGCCTATACGAGTGTTGCCAGCCACTGCCATGCCAGTCGTACAGGTAGAAATCGTGCAGCATAGCTGCCGTGGCCAGCGTGCGCTCGTCGGCGCGCAGGCCCAGGTGGCGGTTGATCCAGAAGCTCGCGTCGGTGACGTTGCGGCAATGCGCATACGTGGAAACGGCCCCGTGCTGCACGAAGTCGTTCATGCTCTGCACGCGTTCGTCGGCGTAGAGCCCTTCGAGCATGCCGTCGAGCTCGCGTATTTCATCTGCGGAAAGTTTCATGGCGCATCAGTATAGCGCGGTGTTGTGGAGCACCTGCGGGGAAGGGGTCGCGCCTGCGAGGCGGCCTGGTGCGCCGCTGGGATGCTGGCCGGGCGAGGGGAGCCTGGGTGCAATCGCACCACCTGCCGTCTTACTCCTTGCTGCTGAACGTCTTCGGGTTGAACGTCTCAACCAGGTCGATGAGCTGCTGCCTCTTGTGCACGCCCAGCTTGCGGTACATGCGCTTCACGTGCGTGTTCACGGTATTCTCGCTCACCAGCAGCTCCTCGGCCACGCGTTTGGCGGAATGCCCGTGCGCGAAGAGGTTCAGGATCTCGGCCTCGCGCTTCGACAGCTCGTAGTGCTCGGCGGCTAACGCCACCTGTTTCGAAAGGCGGTCTTGCACTTCTGCTTGCTTGCCCTCGCGGTTGCCCGCCGAAGCGCGCTTGCGCGGTTCGGGCGTGGCCGACGTGGACACGAACTCAACGTGGTCGGCATGCTGCTCGCCCGCGGCAGCGCCCACGGGCCGCGCGTTATGCGCTACGTACATGGCGAACGCCAGGACGTATGCCATGACGAACGCGCTTGCGATGGGCACGTCGGCGCCAGCGAACGAAAGCACCGATGCGAATTGCCCGGTGATGAAGCCGAAGTCGTGCATCGCGTAGATGATGGCGCCCGCGAAGCCGTACACGAACGACACCGTTACGCCGCGCACGCGCGCGGCCTTCTCGCATTGCAGCATCATGATGATGATCGCACAGCCGTAGATGGCGTAGGTGATGGCGGCGAACACCTGCAAGTGCTCCTCGCCAAACAGCGGCATGGCCGCGATAATCGCCATGAGCACGGGGAAGATGATGCGGAACAGCGAAACGGTGTTGATGCGCATGGGGCGGCTCGACCACAGCGCGTACAGCAGCAGCGACGAGATGAAGACGCCAATCATCGACGCCGTGTTCACGATTTCGCCGTTCGCGGGCGTGGATACGGCAATCGAGCGCATCACGCCGCTCGCGAAACCCACCGAGCCGATGCACACGGCAGCCTTCCAATGGTCGCGGATGACTTCCCGATAGCTGTTCAGGCGCTTCTTCTCGTCTTCGAAATGCTCGAACTCCTCGGCTTCGCCCGCATGCCCTGCGCGCGCCTGGCGCATGGCCAGCGTGAACAGCGGCATGAACACGAGTGGCACCAGGTACACGGTCATGGCGATGGGGATGAGGTACAGCGCGAAGTACACCACGGGCGCGTATGCCATGCCCTTCAGCAAATCCACCGAGCTCTTGCGTTCCTTGCTTGCAGCGAAGATGACGTTCCACTGCATGAAGAAACCGGCGGTGTTGAAGCCGATGAGCACGCCGCCGATGAGCGTGAGCTCGAGCGCGCGCTCCGGCAGGTACGTCGCGCCGATGAGCGCGATCCATCCCAGCGCATAGGGAACCGAGTTGTGCTCGAGGAGGCGCTTGAGGCCCGCGAGCGCGGGGAAGCGCGCGCAGAGGATGCACAGCACGAAGTACAGCATGAAGGCAATCGACTGCGTGAGGAAGAACGAAACGGTGATCTCGCGCGCCTGGAAGCTCATGGGCAGAAAGGGGAAGACGCCGCCCCAAATGACCGTTGCGTTAACGGCGATGAAGAGTGCGTAGCCCAGGCTGATATACGTGGGCTTCAGGCTCTGTATGGTGGTGCGCAGCGCGGGTTTCGACATTCGTTTCCTTCTGTTTCTTCTTTTGCGCCTATTGTTATGCCAAATTCAATGAGATACAACCGAATACGCTTAAGTCACTGATTTTTGGTGACACTTTGAACTGCGCGGATGTCTATAGTTGGCTGCGAAATCGTCTGTTGCGCAACAGAGAAGACGAGAACAACTCAAGCTGAAAGCAGACAGTAAGAGGAGGAAATTGATGAACGACGTCACTATGAATCGCCGGTCGTTCGTGAAGACCGCGGGTGCGCTCGGCGCGCTTGCGGCTGCCGGCGGAGCAATTAGTGCGGACGGCCCTCTTTTCGGAGAAGCCTCTATCGCTCATGCCGACCCCGCAGAAGAGATTCTCTGGCATCACTGCGGCGTTAACTGCGGTGGCACCTGTCCCCTGCAGTGCCATGTGAAGGATGGCTCTATCGAGTACATCGAAACCGACAACACGGGTTCCAGCGACCTGAATTCCCTTCAGGTGCGCGCCTGCCTCCGCGGCCGTTCCATTCGCCGTTGGCTGCAGTCGCCCGACCGCCTGAACTACCCCATGAAGCGCGTTGCGGGCACGAAGCGCGGCGAGGGCAAGTACGAGCGCATTTCCTGGGATGAGGCGCTCGACACCATTGCGAGCGAGATGAAGCGCATCCGTTCCACCTACGGCGACTCCGCCATGTACGTCCACTACTCTTCGGGCGTTTCCTCGGGCATCATCGGCAGCACCCCGGTCAAGCGCCTCATGGGCCTCACCGGTGGCTTCCTGAAGACGTACGGCACCTACAGCTCCGCGCAGATTTCCGCTGCTGGCACGTACACCTACGGTGGCGGCAGCTACGGCAGCTCGTTCCTGACGCTGCAGGACAGCGAGCTCGTGGTCATGTTCGGCGACAGCCCCGCCGACACGCGCATGGGTGGCGGCGGCCACACGTGGGACTTCGCTCGCATGCGCGAGAACAAGAACCTGCGCGTCATCTGCATCGACCCCCGCATGAGCGACACGGTGTGCGGCGAAGGCGGCGAGTGGATTCCCATCGTCCCCGGCACCGACGGTGCCCTCTGCGCTGCGCTTGCCTATCAGTGGATCGAGAACGACCAGGTGGACCTGGAGTTCCTGCATAAGTACTGCGTGGGCTACGACGAGGAGACGCTGCCCGAGAGCGCCAAGGGCAAGAACGCTTCCTACAAGGATTACATCCTGGGCAATGGCCCCGACAAGACGCCCAAGACCCCTGCCTGGGCTTCCGCCATCACCCGCATCCCCGAGCAGCGCATCATCGACCTGGCCGAGGAAATGGCCCAGGCCGACCCGGTGTTCATCGTTCAGGGCTACGGCGTTGAGCGCCATTCCAACGGCGAGAACGCTGCCCGCTGCATCATGCTCCTGCCCCAGCTGCTGGGCCAGATTGGCCAGCCGGGCATGAACGACGGCCGTCGCGAGGGCAACAACAGCATCACGGCCATCGCTTCCTTCCCCGCGGGCACGAACCCCGTTCCCGACACCATCTCGTTCTACACGTGGCCCGATGCCATCGATCACGGCGAGCAGATGACGGCCAAGAACGCTGGCGTCCAGGGCGTGGAAAAGCTCTCCGCTTCCATTAAGTTCCTGTTCAACTATGGCGGCAACGCCCTCACCAACCAGCATTCCGACATCAACGCCACGCACGACCTGCTGCAGGACGAGAGCAAGTGCGAGTTCATCGTGACCTCGGAAGTCTTCATGACCGACTCCGCGAAGTACTCCGACATCATCCTGCCCGACCTGGCCGTACAGGAACAGCTCGACATCTCCAAGGGCGGCTATGCCGACAACAACGAGGTCCTGTTCTTCTGCAAGCCCCTCTACGAGCCCGTCGGCGAGCGCCGCGGCATCTACGAGGTCTGCACCGACTTGGCTGACCGCCTGGGCGTGAAGGAGGCCTTCACCGAGGGCAAGACGCGCGAAGACTGGCTGCGTTCGCTTTACGAGCAGTCCCGCGCCAAGGATTCTTCGCTTCCCACGTGGGACGAGGGCTTCGAGATGGGCGTGTACAAGCGCGACACGAAGCCGCTGGTCTCCCTCGAGAAGTTCATCGCCGACCCCGAGGCTAACCCGCTGAAGACCGAATCCGGCAAGATCCAGATCTACTCCGAGAAGCTCGCCGGCTTCGCCGAGACCTGGGAGCTGGGCGACAAGGAAGTCATCACGGCTCTTCCGCAGTTCGACCCTGCGTTCGACAGCTACCTCGACACCACCGAAGAGTATCCGCTGCTGCTCACGGGCTTCCACTACAAGGCCCATGTGCACTCCTCCTACAGCAACAACAGCGTTCTTCAGACCGCTGCCCTCCACCAGCTGTGGATCAGCCCCGAAGATGCCGAACCCCGCGGCATTTCCACGGGAGACACGGTGCGCGTGTTCAACGACCGCGGTGAGATTCGCATTATGGCGAAGGTTACTGGCCGCGTTATCCCCGGTACGGTCATGATGCCCCAGGGCATGTGGCACGACGCCGACATGGATGGCGACCGCATCGACAAGGGTGACTGCATCAACACGCTTACCCGCTACCGTCCCACGGCTCTGGCGAAGGCCAACCCCCAGCATTCGAACGTGGCGCAGGTCGAGAAAGTGAGTGAATAACCATGACCCAGTACGGTTTTCATTTCAATGCCAAGCGCTGCACGGGTTGCAAGACCTGCCAGCTGGCATGCAAGGACTATAAGAACCTGGCGGACGACGTGTCCTTCCGCAAGGTATACGAATACGGCGGCGGCGAGTGCACGTCCAACCCCGACGGCACGGTGAGCCACAATACGTTCACCTACTACCTGTCGGTGTCCTGCCAGCATTGCGACAATCCCGCGTGCACGAAGGTGTGCCCCACGGGTGCTATGCACAAGGACGAGGAAACCGGCCTGGTCTCGGTCGACTCCAACCGTTGCATCGGTTGCGGATATTGCCAGATGGCGTGTCCCTACAACGCCCCGAAGGTAGACCGCAGCGTGGGCCATTCCGTGAAGTGCGATGGCTGCAAGGACCGCGTCGCCGAGGGCAAGAAGCCCATCTGCGCCGAGGCCTGCCCCCTGCGCGCCCTGGAATTCGGCCCCGTGGGCGAGGTTTCCGCGAAGGGCGAGCGCGCCGACGTGGCCCCGCTGCCCCGCAAGACCCTCACCGATCCCAACCTGTACATTGTCGAGCCGAATCATGCGCAGCCTTCGGATGCCAACAACGGCCTGCGCAGCGCCGACGGCATGGTTCAGAACTACCTGGAGGTGCTCTAAATGGAAATGGCAATCTCCGAACTGCCTTTGGCCCTGTTCACCACGTTCGTGCTCATCGGTGCCGGCGCCTTCGTCTTCCAGGCGTGCACCGCGATTTTCGCGGGCGTGGGCGAGGCTAAGAAGGGCATCGACATTATGGTGCTCGTGCCCGTCGTGATCGTGCTCGTTGGCTTCGCGTTCGCGTTCGCCCACCTGGCGAACCCCCTGAACGCCCCGTTCGCGCTTTCCGGCATCGGCCATTCGCCGCTGTCGAACGAAATCGCGGTGGGCTCGCTGTTCACGCTGCTCGCCATCGTGTACTGCGTCCTGATCGCCGCCGGCAAGCTCTCGGGTTCCGCCCGCAAGGCCTTCGCCGTCGTGCTGGGCGTGTGCGGCCTGCTGTTCGCCGTGTTCACGGGCCTGGCCTACTACGTCGAGACCATCATCTCGTGGAGCCTGGGCTTCACCATCGCCGAAACGGTGGGCCTGTCGCTGCTGGCCGGTTCCATTCTGGCGATGCTCCTGGCTCGCGCCGCCCATGCCGACGCGGCCCTGGCCGATGGCGCGATGCGCACCATTGCCGCCATCCTCGTGCTGGCTGGTTGCGCGGTTGCGTTCGTGGCGCTCATGCTGCACGTCTCCACGGTGTCCGGCTTCGAAACCGCCGTGTTCTCGGGTGCCGACATTGCCGCTGGCGCCATGCCCATGGCCATCATCGCGGTTGCCCTTGGTGTCGTGTCCGCGTTGGTTGCTTGCGTCGGTCTTCTGAATGGTGCAAAATGGGCGCTCCCCGTTGCGTGCGTGCTTGCGCTCGTGGCGGTGTTCGCCGCGAGGCTCGCGTTCTACGCGATGCAGTTCCCCGTGGCGCTGTAGTGTCACTCGAACCCTTCGCCCCTAGGGTTTTGTAGCAGAGAGGAGGGGCCGTGAACGATTTCGTTGCGCTAAGCGCGCAATTCGCCTGGAGCGAGATATCGCTGGTGCTGTTCACGGCCCTTTCCCCGTCGGGCGTCATCGCCGCCATCATCATGATGTGCTGGTCGATGGACGCCTCGCTTTCCGCGAAACGAAGGCTCGCCATCGAACGCAAGCTCTACATTCCGCTTGTGGTCTCGATGGTGGGCCTTGTCGCATCTGCGTCCCATCTGGGCACTCCCAGCAACGCGCTCTATGCGCTCACGGGCATTGGGCGCAGTCCGCTTTCGAATGAAGTCGCGTCGGGCGTGGTGTTTCTGGGGCTGCTGGGCCCGTACTGGTACGCGACGTTTTCCAATCGCTTGGGCCAGAAGCTGCGCGCTGCGTGGCGCGTCCTCATCGTGGTCACTGGCCTCGCGTTCATCTCGTTCGTTTCGCTCGCGTATTCCGTTGAATCCATTCCTGCGTGGGATTCTCCGCTCGTGCCCGTGGCCCTCTGGCTGAACGCGCTCGCGGGAGGTCCCGTGCTCGCGCTTCTGGCCCTGCAGTGGGCTGGTGGCATTACGAAGGCGATGGGGAAGCGCGTGTGGTGCCTGTTCTCCGTGTCCGTGGTGGCGGTTGCCGTGAACGTGCTGGTGTATGCCCTGTACTGGGCGGCGCTTTCCGGCGTGGGCAACTTCACCGTCATGGCATCCGACCTGGTGCCGTTCTACGTTCCCGCTATCGCCGTGTTTGCCGCGCTGTGCGCGTGCGGCCTGGGCCTTGCCGCACTGGCAATCCTTCGCATTGGGAAGGGCTCCCAAGCGGGCGTTATTCCGCTGCTCGCGGGTTCCTGCGCTCTGCTCTTCGCGGGCATCGCCATCATGCGCTTCGTGTTCTACATGCTGCATCTCACGTCAGGTCTGGGCTTGTAGCGGCCCCTTGTTTTCGCGGGTGTATACTGCTTGCGACTAGCGAAAGGGGCGTGCATGCGAAAGACTCAGGTGGCTATAGGGTTCGCCCTGCTTGCTGCCGTTTTCTACGCGATCAACGTTCCCTGCGCCAAGCTTCTCATGAACCACGTGCCCGCCACGTTCATGGCATCGTTTTTGTATCTGGGTGCGGGCGTTGGCGTGGGCCTTATGTACGTGGGCCATTGGAAGGGCGAAGCGTCTTCCGAACGCCTTGCGCGCACCGACGCTCCCTATGCCGTAGCCATGGTCGCGCTCGATATCCTCGCGCCCATCTTCCTCATGGTGGGCATCGTACTGGGCACGGCTTCGAATGCCTCGCTTCTGGGCAACTTCGAAATCGTGGCTACCACGCTTATCGCGTTCGCCGTGTTCCGTGAAGCGGTGTCGGCTCGCCTGTGGGTGGCCATCGCGTGCATCGTGGTGGCGAGTGCCATTCTTTCGTGGGGCGGGGAAGGATCGCTCGAGTTTTCCGCTGGCTCGCTCTTCGTGCTTCTTGCCACTGCATGCTGGGGTCTCGAGAACAATTGCACACGAAGGATAGCTGATCGCAGCACGTATCAAATCGTCGTGCTGAAAGGCGCGTTTTCCGGCGGTGGTGCGTTCGTGGTTGCGCTGCTTCTGGGCGAGCAGTTGCCCAGTCTTCCCTATGCGCTGTTGGCCATGGCCCTGGGGTTCGTGGCGTATGGCCTGAGCATCTTCCTGTATATCCGCGCTCAGCGCGATCTGGGTGCCGCCAAGACGAGCGCGTATTACGCTGCGGCTCCCTTCGTGGGGGCGTTGTTGTCGTTTCTGCTGTTGGGCGAAGCACTAACGCCCGGGTTCCTCGTGTCGTTGCTGGTGATGGCAGTGGGGACGGTGCTCGTGGTGGCCGATACGCTTGCCCGCGAGCATGCCCATGTGCATACGCATACGGTGGTGCACATGCACGACGGGACGCTGCATACCCACGTGATCACGCACGTGCACGGGCATGTGCATTATGGTGTCGCTCGCATTCACAGGCATCATCACACGCGCGAGGTGCTGCTCGACGAGGCGGGCGTTCATCATTCGTAGGCATCTTGTGCGACTATGCGGTTCCCTTCTTGGGGTGGGCGGCGCAGGCCGCCTTTTCTTTTTCTGCGTGCGCAATTCGCCGTGAAATTGCTAGTTGCAGACGTTGACGAACGCCCCTCGTGTGCTAGTATCACTAAAACCTAGTAAAGTACTAGGAATTAAAATTTGCGAGAAGGAGAAGCACATGGTGGATGGTACTGCCAGCGTGACGGCGAAGCTCTGCTCGTTCGTGCGTGCCTACCATTGCGGGCACGACCGCCAGCGGATTTTCGACGACTTTCTGGCCCGCGACCTCATCGGCGATGAGGAGTACCGGCAGATGCAGGATTTGGTGCAATGCGAGTTTTCACAGGGGTGTCCCGTGGAGCCGTGTAGCTCCTACGATACCTGTCCGGCTGCGCGCTACTATCTTTCGCCCATCCTGCTCGCACGCGTTGCGTTCGCGGAAGAGCGCCTGGAGGAATTCATTGCCACCCATGGGGAATCGCAGTACGTCATCTGCGGTGCTGGCCTCGACACGTTTTCCCTGCGCAACGCTGACGGCCGCGTCCGCGTGTTCGAGCTCGACCATCCCGACACGCAGAATTACAAGATTGATCGCATTGAGAAGCTGGGTTGGGGCCCGGCGGAGGGCGCGACGTTCGTGCCCATCGATTTCAACACCGACAGCTTGGAAGAGCGACTGCTGGCAAACGGCTTCGACCCATCCATCCCGTCGTTCTTCGCGCTCATGGGCGTGACGTACTACCTCACGCTTCCCGTGTTCGAGCAAACGTGCAAGGCCATCGCGCGCCTGCAAAGCCCCGGAAGCGTGCTCTGCTTCGACTTCCCCGATCAGACGGGGCTCACGAGTGGCTATTCCGAGCGCATCGAGCGCCTGGCGCAGTTCACCGAGAAGCTGGGCGAGCCCATGGCAGGAGGCTATCAGCTGGCCGACGTTGCCACGAGCCTGCGCCGCGCGCAGATGGACATCGGCGTCTACATGTCGCCGGCGGTGATTCAGCAAACCTATTTCGATGGCCGCGCCTCGGAGCTCGAGGCCTACGAGGGCATCCATTTCATTTCCACGGTAAAAGCCGGCGTGCTCGCTGGTCAGATGGCATAAAGGAGAAGTATGAGCACCTACACGCATTTCGATTCTGCCCTGATTCATGGGGGAACGATGCCGGATGACCCGGCGCATTCCGTAAACGTTCCCATCTATCAGACATCTACGTACGCCCAGCATCTGCCCGGGCAGTTCTACGGCTACGAGTACTCGCGTACGGGCAACCCCACGCGCGCGGCGCTCGAGTCGCTCATCGCCGAGCTGGAAGGTGGCGAGCGTGGCTTTGCGTTCGCATCTGGCATGGCTGCGCTCACCGCGGTTCTGTCGCTGCTGGCGGCGGGCGACCGCGTCATCATTTCCAGCAATGTCTATGGCGGCACGTTCCGCGTGATCGACAAGGTCTTCAACCGCTTCGGCCTTACCTACGCGATGGTCGATACGTCCAACCCGCAGGCCGTCGAGGACGCTATCGACGACGCGACCACGGCCATTTTGGTGGAAACGCCCGCGAACCCGCTGCTCACCGTTACCGACCTGGCAGCGGTGGCAGAAGTCGCCAAGCGCCACAACTTGCTGGCCGTTGCCGACAACACGTTCATGACCCCGTACCTGCAGCGCCCGCTGGAGTACGGCTTCGACATCGTGGTGCATTCCGCAACGAAGTACCTGGGCGGCCATAGCGACGTGGTTGCCGGCCTGGTGGTAAGCGCCCGCGCCGACCTTTCCGACCGCATCGCCTTCCTGCAGAACTCCACGGGTGGCGTGCTTGGGCCCTTCGATTCGTTCCTGCTGCAGCGCGGCATCAAGACGCTGGGCGTGCGCATGGATCGCCACGTGCAGAACGCCCTGGCCATCGCCGAATACCTGGAAGCGCACCCCGGCGTGCGCAACGTGTACTACCCTGGCCTGAAGACGGCCGAGGGCTACGAGGTGAACGCGCGCCAGGCGCGCAACGGCGGTGCCATGATGTCGTTCGAGCTTGCCGAAGGCGCCGACACCGACGCCTTCTTCCTCACGCTCGACCTGGTTGTTCTGGCCGAGAGCCTGGGTGGCGTGGAGTCGCTCGTGTGCCACCCTGCCACGATGACGCATGCCGCCATCCCCGCCGACATTCGTGCGAAGGTGGGCATCACCGACGAGCTCATTCGCCTGTCGGTAGGCATCGAAGATGTGAATGATTTGATTGACGATTTGCGTCGCGCCATCGCGGCCGCAACGGGAGTGGAGGCATAGGAATGGCCAGGTTCGAATCGACGCGCGAGCTGCTGGGGAATACGCCAATCGTGCGTCTGAACAACGTGGGCGTTCCCTCGTCCGTTCAGCTGTATGCGAAGCTCGAGCTGTGCAATCCCAGCGGGTCCACGAAGGACCGCATTGGCGTGGCCATGCTGGAAGACGCGGAGCGCACGGGGCGCATCACGCCTGGTGCCGCAATCGTGGAGGCCACGGCGGGCAACACCGGCCTGGGCATCGCGTACGCGGCCCTGAACAAGGGCTACAAGGTCATCCTGGTTATTCCCACCAAGTTCTCGCTGGAAAAGCAGGTGCTTGCCCGCGCACTGGGCGCCGAAATCGTTTCCACGCCCCGAGAAGAGGGCATGCTGGGCGCCGAGCGCAAGGCGCGCGAACTGCGCGATAGCATCCCCGGCGCCGTTTCGTTCGAGCAGTTCCGCAACATGAGCAACCCGCAGGCCCACTACGAGACCACGGGCCCGGAAATCTGGCGCGACATGGAAGGCAAGATTGACTACGTCGTGGCTGGCGCGGGCAGCGGCGGCACGTACTCGGGCGTGATGCGCTATCTGCGCGAGCAGAACCCCAACATTCGTGGCATTCTGGCCGACCCCATCGGCTCCACCATGGGCGGCGGCGAGCATGGCGACTACGAAATCGAGGGCATCGGCAACGACTTCATCGCCGATACGATGGACATGAGCCTCGTCGACGAGGTGATCAAGGTGTCCGACGATGCTGCGTTCAAGGCTACGCGCCTGCTGGCGGCACGTGAGGGCATTTTCGCGGGCTCTTCGTCGGGCGCGGCCCTAGCGGCGTCGCTCGAGTTCGCGCGTAGGGGAGTGGAGGGCACTATCGTGACCATCTTCCCCGACCGCGGCGACCGCTATTTCACGAGCGACTTGTATGCCCCGTTCGAGTAGGGGCGTGGTGCGCTAGCCGTCTTGCCTGTGGGCTTGGTGTAAGGGTAAGCGTCCGCCTATCTGCGGCATAAGCTATGAAGCTGGCCTGGAGCATACGCTTCAGGCCAGCGTTTTTGCTGCCCGTATCGCGTCTTTTGACGTTTGCGAAAGAGGCTGCGGCAAAAAGAGGCGTGCGTATGCGGGAAATGCAACGACGCACATACCGCATCGTTTTTGGCGGTGGCGATAGCGCGAATCGCCTGCAGCAACGCGCAGGGCCGGCCACCTTGCGGTGGCCGGCCCCGTGACGAGAAGGAGACGATGTAAAAGAGACGCCTTAGTAGGAGAAGAGAGCAGTGGAGAGGTAGCGCTCACCGGTATCGGGAAGGATGGCGACGATGAGCTTGCCAGCGTTTTCGGGGCGTTCCGCG
>NZ_JAZZJS010000007.1:0-20233 GCF_056180635.1 Denitrobacterium sp.
CCCAAGTCATCACTTGAGCTTCCGCTTACATCAACCCAACCCGCCGAAGCGAGCAATGAGGAAACGCGCTGCAGCGCGTCGCCTTCGCTCCACGAGCCCATAAGCGCTACCACGCCATCGCGATAGAGGACGCGCTTCGCACCGAGCACGCTAGGGTTAAACGTTTCGCGCACAAGCGCATCGGGCATTCCGTCCTCGTAAGAAATTTCGCCTCCGGAAGCCGCGAAGGCGTCGATAGCGGGATTCTGCCGAGACAGCTCCGTCTGGGCCGGCGGTTCGCCTGGCGCAACCGCTCCGGCACCGCCACTCAGGCCATCCAGCTCATGCCACGCCCACAGCAATCCAAAGCAGCCAACGAGAAGGCATAGAGCAACGCCTATGCGTTTTACCTGGCTACTCATACCAGCACCCCAGGTTTATACGGGTCGACCGTAAGAGTTGCCGTATGGGAAACCGACGGCAGCGAGACGCCGAACACCTGCCCCGAAAACGAACGTCCGAACAGAGTCGGCGAAAACCGAAGCGTTGCGTTGAACCGCACGTACCCGCCCGAGCAAGCTTCTCCACACACGGAAACCTCCTGATTGCTCGCGCAAAATGAGCGGCGAAGCTCCGCCTCTATATCACCCACTGCACCCAGCGTCGTTTGACCGTATGGCGGGGCTACGGCATACACGCACACCGCTTGGCGCGCCTCGCGATCGAATGCAGCGCAATCACCCAGGTACAGCAACGCGTTCACCGCAAGAAGCGCAATGGCGATTAGCACGGGCATGGCAACCGCCATTTCCACCGTCATCTGACCGCGCTCACCGGAAAGGCGACCGGCTATTCCCATGGCGCATCGCCCCCGCTCACACCAGGCAACGAACGCAGAGCATCACGAGCTTCGCCCACTTCGCCAGCGGCAACGTCTCTCCAGGCCGGGGGCAGCGTGATCGATATGGGAATTGAACCACCGCCGATATCGAACGAGGCGATTTGAACCTCGTCGTCCAGCGCGTCGATGCGCTCCTGAGCATACGAAGCAGTCACTAGCACCGCCGCATCAAGGGGGTTCGCGGCATTCGCCGGCATATGCGCAGCGATTCGCTTCGCACCCATAAGCCTCGATGCAAACTCGTCTCCGCCACTCACTTCCGCCACCTGCCACGAATTCACGAGCATGGGCTTCAGCGCCGATATGTTCGCAGGCTCCAAGCCAGCGGCACTCAACGCGTCATCCAGCGCGCGGGCCGCCCGATCGCCCAAGCCGCTTGCACTCATAAGGGGAAGGGCATCTAGCAGCGATGAGAGCCCCTCCTTAAACGAGTCGTAACCCTTTGCATACGCATGCAAGCAGCCAGACCACGCGCCCGCCATGAGGGGAAACGCACTTACAAGCGGAGAATCCACCTTCTCGACGAGCCCATCGAACAACGAGGAAATCACGCTATGGGCATCATCGGCCTCCTCCACACCCAGCGTAGCAGCCGATATGGCGGCCCGCGGCCCAAGGGAACCGCCGCCACCCACGAAACCATTGGGCATAAGGGAATCGGCAGATACCGACGAGGTATCAACCACAAGGGCAACCACCCCGTTCATGCCCGGCGGAGAAACGGACAATCGCTTGCCTGCTGAATCCGCAAGCAAGTCGCTTAGCGCGTTAAATATCGCCGTAACGGGACGTTTGACCTCTTCAGCCTGTCGCGCATACTCCTGCATGGCAACCTGATACACCTTCGATTCTTCCTCGACGATACGGTAGTAGTGTTCGAATCCGTTATTGGTCGAAGTCGAAGCTGCAGCGACGCTTCCCATGCTCGACGCATGGAACCGACACACCGGGCATGTTTCGTACCCGCACGCCTCCATCACCTGAATCGAGCTCGTACCCGCAGATGATTCTTCGGAAATACGCGGGCAGCCAGGCCACGCGTGCATATGGCGCGCTCCCCGTCCGTCCTGCGTTACGGGATACGCCGCCTGCGTATAGAGGCTCGTCAAACGCATTTCGTCGGTATTGGCAGGCAAATGGGGGAAGTTCGCCTCGAAATGGCCATCAGCGCTCTCGCGCACATAGCCACGAGACAACTCCTCGCTTGCGTACGCGTAAAAATGAGCGCGCAACGCAGAATTCGCACGATCATCCACCGAATTGCCCTCCGGATGCTCACACGCCAAGCGCGCGGGATAGTACGCCTGCGCGCGATGCAACGCCACGGAAAACGACCACGCATCCACGCTGCGATACAGGGGGTTCTGACCAGGAGAAAGACCAGCCAGCGACCCAGCACGCTCCTGCATGCAATACCCAGGCGAAGCTCCGCAATCGGCGAGGAAGGCACGCTCCTTGCTCTCGTTGGCCTTCTGCGCCGCTTCTTCCGCACCGCGCGCGTCTTCCTTGATTCCATCCGATTCTTCCTTGATGTAATCCGTAACCTCATACGCGAAATCCGTTCCAGTAGACGCTTCCCAACCACGCATCGGAAGAAGCACGGCAACGCCCAGGTAATTCGCATGCCCGCTATGGCTGTTCGCACGTGCGACCCCCATAGCCTGGGCAGCCGCGATGAAGGGCAGCAGCTCTTGGATCTCGCTCAACCCCTCGACCGCCTTTTCGGAAAAGGAATCGCGCGCCCGAAAGACCCTATCGGCAGCCTCGATGAGCTTATCTCCCACCTCCTGTGCACCGGGAACGCACAGAGCCACTACGCCCGCCCCCGCAGCGGCAATGCCAACAAGGGAAAGCGACAGGACGGTTGCATCGCACACCTGAACGGCGGTATAGAACTTCGCCATTTGGTTTTCGGCGGCAAGAGCGCATGCATCGGCGACATTCTGCGTTTCGGCGGAAAGCGTATACAGGCGATACACCTGGGCCGACGTTAGCACCAGCGACATCGTCACAAGAAGCGCGAGCGCCATGCCGAGCGTGGAAAACCCGCCATCATCACAGAAAAACGGACGTGCATTTGCTTTCCTCCCCAACCAAGACATCGTTCATTTCCTCCTGAACGCCCAGGGATCCGCATAGCCACCAAACCAAGCAGGACGGGCCCCGCACGTCTCCGTTACCTCGATTTGCATGCAACCATCAGGAGCGATGCCCAGCAACGCCCCCGCGGCATCGAAGAGGGGCACCAAGCGCACGCGATTGCGTATCGTTACCGTGGCGCGCTCGCTTTGCGCACCCCCTTCGAATTGGATATCCCACGAGCATTCGCCACCATGCATATGGAACAGATCGCTGGGCGGGATAGCGCCCAAACGACGCTTAACCATATCGCGGCATACTCCCTCATCAAAGGGCCCACCTGCGCCCATCGTGGCGACAAGGCGACATCCTTCGGCAGCCGCCGAACGCATCACCATGCGGTCGTACAAGATGATTCCCGGCTGCAAAAGCATGAGCAGCAGCACGAACAGGACGGGCAGCAGAAACGCAGCCTCCACGGTAGATTGCCCTCGCTCAGTACGCGAACACATCAAGCCACGCCCCCGTTCCGCCCGAAAGGTTATGCGACGCGCTTGAAACCGCATGACTCACGAACAGCCCCTCGCGCATGACATGCCATAGAGCGCCCAGACCAACCGCGATAAACACCAGGGCGGCCAGGATGACCGCGAACTCCACCGTGGACTGGCCGAGCGTACCCCATACGCGTCTACAACCCGTTGACGCCCGTCGCGATAGCATCCCAAAGCTCCTGAATCTTGGGCTTGAACAGCGTGATCGCGATAATCGCAATCACGACTAGAACGCCTACTAGAATGGCGTATTCGGTAGTTCCCTGCCCCTTGCAATCCTTGGCCAGGCGGGCGGCAAGGTCGTACATGCAGGTCGCCATGCGATGAATTACCCTGGCGGCCTCTCGTTCAACTGCGCAAACCATCTTCCTCATACATGTTTCCTTTCCATGGGGCGCCCACCGGCGCCGTCTACATCACATCAAGCAAAATCGGACCGAGCACAAGCAGCAGCATCGAAGGCAGGATGAGCGTCCCAACAGGAATCATCATCTTCACCGGCGCTTTCATGACCACCTCCTCGATTGCGCATTTCCTGGCACGACGAGCCTCCGCAGCCAGCTGCTCGAGCGAATCCGCAAGAGGCGACCCGAAACGCAGCGACCGCACGACGCTATCCACCACGCGAGAAAACAGCGGCGAGTCATACGATTCGGCAAGAAGACGCAACGCCTCTTCCCGCGTGCGCATGCCCGAACCCCACTCCGCACGAGCAAGCGATAGCTCGCCCGCCAGCACTCCCCCGAAGCAGGAGCAATAGAGCTGCAGCGAACGATCGAACGTCATGCCACTCCGCAGCCCCAGGCATATGACCTCGAGCGTCTGCGACAAGCAGCGCTCGAGCGACCGCGTTCGCAACGACGCTTCGTGCTTGAGCGCTCGGTTCAGAGAGCGCCAGCCGAACGCGCATCCGCAGATGACGCTCACGCAGGCAAGCTGCACGGAGAAGAGAGAGCCCAGAACGCCCGCAATGGCGGCAAAGGCCACCGTCGCACGCGCGCGCAGAGCGCAGAGCCCGCTTTCGGAAAGCCAAGGAGAAAGGCCCGCATGCAACGCCAGCCTCACGAGCGCGTCGCTTCCCCATCGGGCAACGGGAGCGCTGCCCCGGCGGGAACAGCGAATGGCCCCCGCAATCAGAAGCGCATCCAAGCCAGTCGCATAACGCGCAGAAGGGGAATCGCCCACATCGGCAGAGCGAGCCAGAAGCGTACGGCGCTGCGAACGGCTAGCGCATTCGCCCGCCAGCACATATGCGCCACATGCGCCCGAAACGGCCGAAGACACGCATGCAATGCCCTGCAAAACGCCCTCGAGCATCACGACACCTCCACCGCGAGTATGCGGCGCACTGCGAAAATGCCAGCTACCTGCATGGATACCGCCACGATAAGCATCGCGAACCCTAAAGGAGACGCAAAGAATGGCGAAAGAAAGTCCTTCGAGAGCAAGCTGAGCGCGACAAGCAGACCAAGCGTGACGCCAACCACTACGCGGGCTGATAGGCGCGCTTGAGCAGTATGGACGCGAAGCGACCTGCGAATCTCGATCTCGCTTTCCAGCGACTCTCGCGCCGCGTCGAGCACGTGCTGCAAGCTACCACCCGATTGATGCTGTACGCGCAGCGCCACCGCAAGAAACGACAGCTCCGCAGGCACTTCCTCGCGATTGCGCATCCCGGCAAGCGCCTCCGACACGCTCACCCCTGCGGAAAGCTCCATTCGCGCGCGCCCGAACAGCTCGCTCAATGGAGCGGGAGTCGTCTTTTCGAGCTCGTGAAACGTCTGCGGAAGCGTGAAGCCCGCACTGAAGCACGAGCCCATGGTGCGCAACGCATCGGGCAGCGCATCGCAGGCGGCCTCGCGGCGTCGCGCAAGCGCATGCGATGCAGCGGAATGCGCGGCATAGCAGCCCGCGACGAACGAGAGCAACCCGCCGATAACAGAACCGAACAGCGCTCCGCCCACCGCCGAGACGCCCAGCAAGGCAACGAGAATCGAAGCGACGCACGCTGGAGAAGACTCGTACCCCCTCACTGCCAGGGCGCGTGCGCACGTGGAACATGCGGCCGACGCGGGCCGTACGGCAAGCACGCGATTGCCCAACCCACGCAGCGGAGGAACCCCGTTGCGAAGAACGCGTCGCAATGGAGACCCTGTTCCCGAGCGCTTTTGAACTCGCCCGAAACGAACTCGTCGCTGCGCATACCCGAATGCGACGACAAGAAGAACCGCACAACACGACCCAGCGCTCAACGACGCCATAAGGGCCAGCAGCACCCTTTCGCTCATCATGCAGCCACCGCCCGATCGTCGACCTGCGCGAGCCAAGCACCCGCATCGCCGGGGTTTGCACGCGTGTAGAGGGGAAGCACCTGACACCCCACGCCATCGCTGGCGGGACGTACCTCGCATATGGCGCAAACGAACCTTCGCCCATCGGACGCGCGCGTCACCTGGACGATATAGTCAAGCGCGCTCGCAATCTGCGATTCGATTACTTCCACGGGTAGTTCAACCGCATAGCGCACCATCGTCGTAAGGCGAGAAACGCAATCCGAGGGCGAGTTCGCATGAAGCGTGGTAAGCGACCCATCATGCCCCGTGTTCATGGCCTGCAGCATATCGAGCGCTTCGCCGCCACGGCATTCGCCCACGATAATTCGGTCGGGACGCATGCGCAGCGCATTGATGACCAGGTCGCGAATGGAAACGAGGCCCGTCCCCTCCACGCTCTCGGGACGCGCTTCCAAACGCACGACGTGCGGGTGCTCCAGAAAGCGCAGCTCGGCGGAATCCTCGATGGTCACGATTCGCTCAGCCTTGCTGATTTCGCAGGAAAGCGCGTTGAGCAGCGTCGTCTTGCCGCTGCCCGTGCCTCCCGAAACGGCCATGTTCTTTCGCTGGGCAACGCATTTCTGCAGGAAACGACGCACCGACGGTTCAACCGAACCGCTTGCCTGCATGTCGACCATGGTCATAACCTGGGCGCGGAACTTGCGAATCGTGAGCGTTGGACCATCGAGCGCGATAGGCGGTATAACGGCATGTACGCGATGACCCGCCGAAAGGCGGGCATTGACCATCGGCGACGACTCGTCGATGCGCCTGCCCAACGGCCCCAGGATGCGATCGATGAGCGTACGCACATCATCCTCTCGCGAAAAGGGGTTCTCGCATGCCTGCAGCACGCCACCCCGCTCAATGAAGAACGAAGCGCATCCGTTAACCATGATTTCGGTCACCGACTCGTCTTCGAGATACGGCTCGAGCGGCCCCAGTCCAAACAGCGTATCTATAAGCGCCTTTACCATGCAATCCCGCGCCGATGCGCTTTCGGCCAGCCATGGATCGGACTCGAAGACCTGCTCGCAGGCACGGCGCACCTCGTTTTCCGCACGCGTGGGATTTTCGCGGCCCATACGGGCAATCGCCTGAGGCGGCAGCATCTCGCGGACTCTGCGCTTCAGCTGCTCAAACGCAGTGCTTTCCTCCCTCGCGCCAGCCGACGCCGCAGCGTTGCCGGCCTGGGAAACCAGTTCCATCAAAGACATGCCGCACGCCTCCTTATGCCATCCAAAAGGTGACCACGCTTTTTCTTCGGGTCGGCCACCACAATCGACCCGGCATGTGCGGAGCGAGGAAGCGTCTCACGCAACGCGGACTCCAGACTACGGCAGGCGGGATTGCCCGCATCGACCAAGTCACCCGTCTGGCCAGCACCCATAACCTCGCCCACTTCCTTGCCGCCTTCGGCCACCTCGAACGCGGAGGCGCCCGATAGCGCGCACGAGACATCGATGGAGCTGAAGAGCGATGAGCGCGAGCAACGATTGACGAGATACTTCACCGAGCGCGTTGCCACGCCGCATCGCGAACATAGCTCGATGGCGTGCCGGCAAAGGCGAATGGCGGTGGGGCGCTGGTCAAGCACGAAAAACACTGCCGATGACAGGGCAATCAAGCGCATATGCAGCGCGTCCCAAGCAGGCCCCGTATTAACGACCACCACATCGAATCGCTCGCGTAACGCCTGGAGCACATCGACCATCGCGGGGTCGGCCACCTCGGCATGCTCGAGGCGAAGCGGAGCCGCAAGCAGCGCAGGACGATTCCCGTCGGTACGCAGGGCGTCGAGCTTGCCCAAATGAGCCGCCACATCGTCGATGCGCATAGGGTCGTCGACCCCCAGCAGATAATGGGCGTCGCCGCACTGAAGATCGGCATCGACAAGCACCGTTCGATATCCCAATCGAGCTGCGATAACGGCCGACAGAACCGAAATGGTGCTTTTTCCCATGCCCCCGCCCGCCCCCACGACGCAGAGCATGAATCCCAAGCGCGATGGCATTGCGTTTTGCGCCTTAGAACCAGGGATGATGCTAAACCCGGAAAGCGATGTTTCGGCTTTCTTGGAATCGCTTTGAGCCGCCCGTTCTCGGCCCGCCGAAGCGCTCGATTCGACAATTTGCGCCGTGGGTACCATAACCCCAGGTGGCGTGGTACCCCCTCCCCCAGCTTTCAGGCCCTTCTGAGAGCCCTCAGGAGCCGCATGAGCGGGCTTTCGCGCCATTGACGCATCTGCCTGCGCATCACGCCCTGACACGCCGAAACGGGCCTTGCACTGGGCGTAAATGCGGGCGAGAGACGCGCCATCCATCACGCCGGTAACGCCCGCTGCGCGAGCGCGACTATAGAGCGACCCGCTCCCGTCGAACGACACGAGCGCGACCGTCTGAGCACCATCGCGCTTCAGGGCCGCCGCCAGGTTGATGGCGTCGACCGAATCGCTTCCGGCAATCCAGTACGACCTATCGGCGGCATGAGAACGCGCGTAGGCACGTGCCTTGCTCGCATCCGTGAAGACCAGCAACCAAGACTGGGAATCGAAACTCTCGCCACCCAGACCCATCATGTCCGGATGCTTCAAACAGACCTCGTCCATGCAGAAGACGACCTTAGGCTCCATGAGCGCTCCCCTCGTACGACGAACCTGGCAATGTGAGATAGATGGATGCAACCTGCGTCGCGGCAATGACTTCCTGAACGCGTTCATCGGAAACGGAAAGCGTCACCCACGAGCGCGAGCCCGAACCCGACCCACATGCGAGCACCGACACGCCCTCGGCGATGCGCGTCACGCCGGAAGCCGAAACGGCATACACATCCACGCGATTGCCCACGCTCAGGGCACCGCCAACCGCCTGCGCGCTTTCCACCTCAAGCCCCACGGCCTGATACCCCGCGGACACCACGAGCGAATCGGTTGCCCCGGAAAAGCGCTGCTCGGTTACGACCTCGCCCTTCCCAATAGACGAGGTTAGGCGCACGCCCTCTTTCGACGCGAGCGAGTACACCGCGTTTGCGGGAAGGAGGTCGACCAGCCAAGGGCGCACCTCGGCATTGGACGAATCGAGCTTCTCGCCCGGGGATATATCGCGCGTTGCAACGCACACGTCAACCTGGTCGCCGCCGTAACGCGACATCGCCTCGGCGCGCACAGCGTCGACCTGGCCCCTTACGGAACCCAGGTACGCCATAACCGACAACGCGCATATCGCGCCGAACAGCAGCGCAAGGGCGATCATTCCCCGTCGTTTCATGCATCCTCCTTCCTTCGCAAACCCCACGTTCAAGGTCGGGGGCGTCAGCGCGATAGAAAAAAGGTCGCGACATGCGGGACGAAAAAGTCACGCGGGAGTCGCACATCAAACACGCGACGGTCGCGCGCAGCAAAATGCCCCGGCCTCCACAAGGGAGACCGGGGCGGAAAACGCTATGGTGCAGACGCTATGCGTACTGCAGAAATGCGGAGTAGCCCTTCAACGCCTCGTAAATATCGGCCTTGTTCGTGACCTCCCACGGAGCATGCATGGAAAGCACGGGCACGCCGCAGTCGATGACGTTCATGCCGTAGCGCGCCAGGATGTAGGCGATGGTGCCACCGCCGCCCTGGTCGACCTTGCCCAGCTCGCAGGTGTGGAAGGTAACGTTGCCAGCTTCCATGATTCCGCGAATCTTGCCCATGTACTCGGCGTTCGCATCGTTGCTACCGCTCTTGCCACGTGCGCCCGTGTACTTGTTGAACACCAGGCCATGACCGAGCATGCCGGCGTTCTTGGCGTCGAACGCGCCCGCGTACAGCGGGTCGATGCCAGCGCTCACGTCGCTCGAAAGCATATTGGAGGAGGCAAGCGCGCGGCGCAGGGGCAAATCGCCCTCCTCGCCCGCGAGCGCCATGATCTCGGCCACGGTGTTCTCGAAGAACATGCTGGTCATGCCCGTGGCACCCACGCTGCCGATTTCCTCTTTATCCACCAGCAGGCACACGGCGGTGCGCTGCAGGTCGCCCGCCTGCAGCTGGGCGATGAAGCTGGGGTAGCTGCACACGCGGTCGTCCTGGCCATAGCCCAGAACCATGCTCTCGTCGAAGCCGCAGCTGCGCGCGCGACCAGCGGGAACAACCTCGAGTTCTGCGGAAAGCAGGTCTTCCTCGTCGAAGCCGTACTTGTCACGGAAGAGCTTCACGATGGCAGCCTTAACGGGCTCTTTGCCTGCCAACGACTCGGGCGAGCCCTTCGGCGCGGCCTTCGCTTCCTCCTCGGACACCACCAGCGGGCGCCCGCCCACGAGCACATCGAGGTCCTCGCCCTCGATTACGTGGCCACCGTCCTTCTTAAGTTGGTCGGCGCCCAGGTGAATGAGCAGGTCGGTGACGCAGAACGCGGGATCGGACGCATCTTCGCCCACGTTAACCTGCACCTTCGTGCCGTCCTTCTTCACCACCACGCCGTGAATGGCCAGGGGAACCGTGACCCACTGGTACTTCTTCACGCCGCCGTAGTAATGCGTGTCGAGCAGCGCGAAATCGTTCTGCTCGTACAGCGGGTTCTGCTTGACGTCCAAACGAGGCGAGTCGATATGCGCTCCCAGAATGTTGAAGCCCTCTTCCAGGGGACGCTTGCCGATCTGCACGAGCATGACCGACTTGTCATAATTGCTTGCATACACGCGATCGCCCGGCTTGAGCGCCTCGCCTGCCGCACGCACCTCTTCGATGCTGCGGTAACCTGCTGCGCGCGCCGTTTCGATGACGTATGCCGCGCACTCGCGCTCCGTTTTGCACGAGCTGATGAAATCGATATACGAATCCGCCAGATTCGCTACTTTGACCAGGTCTTCTTCGGAATAGGCCTTCCATGCGTTCTTACGCTCCATGAAGCTCCTTTCGCTGTGGCCCCTTCGGCTTTTGTCGTACCTTCGCATTATCGCACGCATCGCTCATGGCGGGGCAAACCAAGCGGAATGTCACCCACACGACAAAGACGCGACAAATACGCGCATCACGAGCAAAATTCCCGTGATATGCAGGCGAAAGGCGAGTATGCTGGGGTCATGCGCGCACATAGCGCGCACGTGAATGCCAGATAGCGATACCGGCCAAACGCGCCGGAAAAGGAGGATCGACATGGCATTGCCCACCGCATCAACATCCAGCAACTTCAACGTAGTACCTAACCCCGCTTGCACGCCCGGCGACACGCTGCAGAATCTGAAGAGCGCCGTCGAGGGCGAAACGGGCGCGAGCGCCAAGTATGCCGCGTATTCCAAGAAAGCCGCAGAAGAAGGGTTTGGCCAGATTGCAAGCCTGTTCGCCGCAGCCAGCAAGGCGGAGCAGATTCACATCGCCATGGAAAGCAACCTGGTTCGCAAAGCCGAGCCCGACTACGTGAACCCCGAAGCCCCCGCCGCCGAGGTTCATTCCACCGACGTGAACCTCATCGACGCCGCGCTTGGCGAAATCTTCGAGACGAGCGACATGTATCCGCAGTTCATCAAGATTGCCCAGCAAGCTGGCGACACGGCTGCCGAGATGGTGTTCACGCGCGCCAAGCTGGCCGAGGCCTACCATGCGCAGCGCTACATCGACGCATACAACACGATCGACCACCTCACCGACGAGAAATACTACGTTTGCCCTGGTTGCGGATACATCCATAAGGGCACGGGCGTGGGCAACTGCCCCATCTGCGGCGCCCCCGAAAGCAAGTTCCTGGAATTCTAAACCGAACTTAGCCACGCGAAACGCGAACCCCGGGCAAGCATCACGCGCCCGGGGTTCGCTGCATACATGGGCCCGCCAGCGTGCAAACCGCCGCGCTCGAACGCTCCTTTCGTCGTATACTTCATTCAAGGTCGCGGAAGGGAGCAATCGTGAACGAAGCATCGAACCATGTGGAAACGCCCCAGCTCATCAATGTCGAGCAGGTCTCCAAAGGCTGGATCAAGAAATACGTTCTCACCTACCGCCTTCCCAACGGCAGCGAATTCACGTACGAAGCCGTATCGCGCAAGGGATACGAAGACTACCTCGACGAGCTAAAGAATCTCGCCAGCGACGCGCCCCATAGGCAGGAACCCGACGCCGTGTGCATCGTGCCGCGCACGCGCAGCAACGAACTCGTTCTCATCAGGGAATTCCGCTACCCGCTGAACAGCTGGTGCGTCGCCTTCCCCGCAGGGCTCGTGGAAAGGGGGGAATCGCTCGAAAGCGCCGCCGAACGCGAGCTGGAAGAGGAAACGGGCTACGCCCTCTCGCGCGACGAAGATGGAAACGCCCACGTTAATCCGCTATCGCAGCCGGGCTTTTCCTCGGCGGGCATGAGCGAGGAGACGGTACAGGTAGTGTACGTGCACGTGGAAGACGAGCCCGCGCACGAGCCGCGCACGGAAACGACGGAGTACATCGAAGTGTTCAAAATCGCCGTTCCCGACGTGCCGAAGTTCCTAGAGGAAAACACCACGCCCATCGAGACGCGCGCCCAGATGATACTGGAAGCGTTCAGCCGCAACGTGCAGCGATACGGCGCGTAGAAACGCTACTTTCGGTTCTTTTCCAGGATGTCGAGGGCATGGCGGTAGCCGCCCGAGCCATAGTTGAGGGCCTTTGAAACGCGCGCAATGGTGGTGGCAGAAGCACCCGTGGCCTCTTCGATGGCAACGTAGGGTTTGCCGGAATCGAGCATACGGGCAACCTCGAGGCGCTGCGACGTTTCCTTGATCTCGCGAATCGTAAACAGATCCTCGAGCAGAGCATACGCCACGTCGGTATCCTTCACGCCTGCGATAACCTCAAGCAGGGCCTCTACACTGGCATTTCTCAGATCGCTCATTACTTTCCCATCCTAGTCAAACCATACTCAACCGAGTCGACGAGGGCATTCCACGACGCCTCGATGATGTTCTCGCTCACGCTGACCGTACCCCACGTATGAATTCCGTCAGAAGTCGTGATGGTAACGCGCGTGATAGCATTTGTGCCTATGCTTTCATCCAAAATACGCACCTTGAAGTCGACGAGCTCGATGCCCGCAACCTCCGGATACGATTCCCCAATCGCCTGACGCAACGCACTGTCGAGCGCCCCAACAGGGCCAACGCCCTCGCCCGTAGCAACATAGCGCGCGTCGCCAACGTGGATTTTGATAGTCGCCTCGCTTTCGGCATCTTTCGCCAACGCGCCGGAGTCTTCGCGGTCGTCGACGATGACACGAAAGCTTTCCAACGTGAAGTGAGGCTTCGATACGCCCAAATGACGCATGATGAGCAGCGCCAGGGAGCCATCGGCCACCTCGTACGAGTAGCCCGCGGCCTCGCGCGCCTTCACGTCGTCGAGAATTTCCTGCACGAGCTCTGGGCGGTTGGACAAATCGAACCCGAGCGACTGCGCCTTGGTGACCAGCGACGCCTTGCCCGCGAGCTCGCTCACGAGAACGCGCTGCTCGTTGCCCACCGCTTCAGGGCTTTCGTGCTCGTATGCAGCAGAATAGCGCGCTAAAGCGCTCGCATGCAACCCACCCTTATGGGCAAACGCCGACTGCCCCGTGTAGGGCGTGCGCGCGGGAAGCGTGACGTTGCAGCATTCGGCCACGAAATGGGCCACACCGGTGAGCTGCGTGAGGTCGTTAACGCAATGCATGCCCATCTTCAGCTGCAAATCGGCGATGACGGTAAGCAGATCGGCATTGCCCACGCGCTCACCAAAGCCGTTCACCGTGCCTTGAACCTGCGTTGCACCTGCGGAAACAGCCATAAGCGTATTGGCGACGGCGCAACCGGAATCGTTGTGGCAATGAATGCCAAACCGCTGCCCGGGCAACGCCGCAACCACTTCGGAAACCACGCGGTGAATCTGCATGGGAAGCTTGCCGCCGTTGGTTTCGCACAGGTCGATGGACGAGGCGCCTGCCTCGCTTGCAGCACGCAGCACCTCGAGGGAATACGCGGGGTTCGCTTCATACCCGTCGAAGAAATGCTCGGCATCGAATACGACTTCGACGCCCTTGCTAACCAGGTACGACACGGAATCGCGCACCATGCGAAGGTTTTCCTCGAGCGTGGTTCGCAGCGCACGCGTAACCTGTTCCTCGTGGCATTTTCCCACGATGGTGACGACGGGGGCGCCGCTTGCCAGAAGGTCGGCCAGTCCGGCATCCTCTTCAGCGGCAACGCCCTTCCTGCAGGTAGAGCCGAATGCGGCCACCTTTGCATGCGCAAGGGGCATCGATGCCACGCGCTTGAAAAAGGCGATGTCCTTGGGGTTCGACGCGGGATAGCCACCCTCGATAATGTCGACGCCAAAAGCATCGAGGCGTTCGACGATGCGCAGCTTATCTTCCAGGGAAAACGAGATGCCCTCGCCCTGTTCGCCGTCGCGCAGCGTGGAATCGTAGGTGACTATGTGAGTGCGTGAGTCCGTACTTCCCCCAATTATGCAGGCTAACTATCAATTCGCTCATTGTACTCCATTACGCTAAAGTACGAAAGCGGAGACATCGTGAGGGCGTAACATAACACATTAGCGCGACGAACGACAAACAAAAGGAACGGGAGCTACGCGGGGTTAATGCCGTCGAGGCTGAAGCACTGGACTTCGGCGAGGAACGCGGCCATGTCTTCCTTGCGAGCAATGAAAACCGCATCGATGCAGTACTGCACCCTGCCCAGCGTGACGGTAAAACGCATCGTCTGACCTGCAGCTTCGCATTCCTTGAACGCTGCCAGGGCCTTGTCGCGGAACGGGCCCGGCTTATTAAAGCGTGCCGCCGAAACTTCGAGCGTGCCCGTACCAGCTTCCTTGAGCATGCGCATGTAGCGCCTGTTCACCTGCAGGTAACGCATCGTATTGTCGTCGAGGAGCTCGACGATGGCGATGGGGCGTCCGAACAGGAACGGCACGCCATCCACCTCGCCCAAGGGGTCGGCGGAAAGCATATTGACGTCGCCGATCTTGTCGAAATAGAGGCGCTCTTCCTCGCTCTCGATAAGCTGCTCTTTCTTCTTGGACTGGAAGATTTCCATGTCGTCGTACTTAGCCAGCCCGTACAGCTCGCCCTGAATCTTGCCGCAGCCGATGCTCTCGAGGAAGATGCGCTGCTCCTCGTTCGCCACGCCTTCGGCCACAACGCCCATGCCAATCTTCTTGGCCATGTCCACGATGCTCGCGACAACGCGGCGCGCGCGTTCGTCGGAAGCGCCGTCGTCGCCCAGCACGCGGAAGAACTCCATATCGATTTTCAGCGTGTCGAAGCGATAGCGCTTCAGCATGTTCAGGGAAGAGAAGCCGCTGCCGAAGTCGTCGACCCAAACCTCGTGCCCCATCTTGCGCAACGCGTCGATGCCCTTGCGCAGCGTATCAGGCGAATCGGCAAGCGAGCTTTCCGTTATCTCGAAGTGAATGCGCGACGGGGAAATGCGGTACTCCGCCAGGATGTTGCGCACTTCCGTGGGCAAATCGCAGAGCTCGAAATCGAGACGCGAAAGGTTCACCGAAGTGGGAAGCGTATGCACGCCCGCGTCGGTTACCTCGCGGTGGTCGGCGCACACCGCACGCAGCATATGCAAGTCGAGCTTGTGAATGAGGCGCGCATCCTCTAGAAAGGGAACGAATTCCGAAGGGGGAATCGTGCCCAGTTTCGGGTCGTTCCACTTTGCCAGCGCTTCGTAGCCGCAGACCTTCTGCGTTACCGTGCGAACCACGCGCTGGTAGCTCGCCAGGATATGCCCCTCGCTCAGCGCTCGGTCGAGGTTGTTCACGACGAAATGACGGCGATTCGAGCGCTCCATCATCTCATCGCTGAAGAAGCAATACAGATCGTCGTAGCGACCTTTGATGCTGTCGCAGGCAACCTTCGCGCAGTCGCCCATGAACGACAGGTTCACGTGCGTGTCCTCGGGCGTGTGAATGTAGATGCCCGCCTTCGCGGCAACCACCACGCCCTCGCCCAATTCGGCAACGCCCTTGCACACCGATACGACGCGCTCTTCGAAATCGCTGGTCGCGCGTACGGCCACCAGGAAATGGTCGTCGGACATATGAGACGTGATGCCATCGGAAAACGTGCTCTTCACCAGCGAGCCCACGCCCTTCAAGAGCTTATCGCCGCCTTCGTAGCCCTTCTGGTGGTTGTAGATCTTGAAGTCCTCGATGTCGAAATGGACGATATAGACGATATCGCCATCCCCCGCAACGCGGTTGATGAGCTCCTGCGCCTGACGACGGAACGAAGAACGCGTGGGCATGCCCGTGAGCTCGTCGACGCCCCTGTCGTGCAGCAGCGATTCGCCCAGCTCGTCCTGCTCTTCGGACGGGGCGTACTTGGAGCCGATGAGCAAGTTCTTGCCGCGCTGTTTCGCACGCAGGAGGTTCTCGTCGGCCAGCGTAATCATATGGCGCAGCTCCTTTTCGTTGCGCGCCTCGCCGCAGATATAGCCAGCGGAGTGAACCAGCCTGAACCCGGATGCACGCACCCGCGGTTCGGAAAGCGTAGCGAACGCCCTGCGCATGTGGTTGGCGCGCGAGAGCATATCCTCTTCGGTCATGTCGAAGAGACCCAGGAATTCGTCACCACCGTAACGGTAGACATCCTCGCCGGGGAAGAAATCGCTCACGATGCGCGCGAAATCGGCGAGAAGTGCATCGCCCACCGTGTGGCCACACGCGTCGTTGATGTACTTGAAGTCGTCGAGGTCAGCCATGACCACGATGACCGGGCGGTTCACGTAGCGCGGGAAATTAAGGCGCAACGCACGGCGATTCGGCAGGCCGGTGAGCTCGTCGCGCACGGAGAGCACGCGCAGCTCGCTTTCTCGGCGCGCGGCGGCAAGCGTCTGGCGATAGCGCCCCACGCTCACGGCCATGATGGCAACCCAGGCCACGAACATGACCACGAAGATTTCGGCATCACCGGGCCGCACGACGTAGATGGCCGCGCCCAACGTGGAAAACGAGAGAACGGTGAGCATGAACGCACCGATGGGAGGCTCGACGAACAGGCATGCGCACAGCGCCACCTGCAAGAAGAAGATCATTACCTGACCGCCGGCAAGGTAATCGAGCAGCGAGGCAAACCCACCGGCAAGCACGCTCGCGAACATGTACGTAACGAGGATGGCCTGGAAGACCCTGCGCTTCATGCGCCCCTTTAGGTACCGACGAGAAAAGTAGATGACCAGGGCATTGCACACGATCATGAAAATGGGGACGTAGACGGCGCCCAATGCGGAATACGCTTCATCGTCGCCCACGATGCGCAAACCGAGGATGACCGCCCACGCAAAGATGAACATGACTCCCGCATAGTACCCAACGTTGGCGTTGGAACGCGCGAAGAAATCGAGTACATCCCTGTTGTGGCGCTCGAGACCTACTAGTCGTTTCAACCTATTGCGCATGCTCGTATTCCGTCTGGTCAAGTGCAGAGATCACCGTGCCAGAACCCCCTTCTGGCCACTTTGAATATGATACCGCATCCTGTTCTATAATACATAGTCACTGGGCATTATAGGATGTTCGGTTACAAACGACGGGAATGGTTAACCGTGCATATTGCCAGGTACAAAAGAGTCCTCGTCTTCGCGAGCGCTATCCTCTGCATCGCTCTCGCGTCATGCTCTTCGGGCGGAGGCGAAGGCAATGCACCCAACAGCGAAACCTCCGGCGCTCCCCTGAACGCACCCGCATCCATCCAAGAGCAATCGTTCAACGATGCCAGCGCCATTAGCTCGAACGGCGCCTCCATCGACACCTCGCAGGCGTCCAGCGGCTACGTGGCAGCGAAAGGCACCAGTTCTTCGCGCCTGAAATTTCAGGTCACGAAGGATGACATGAGCTACAACTACGACCTTCCCGCCGACGGCTCGCCCATCTACTGCCCCATCAACATGGGCGACGGCACCTACTCCTTCCGCATCATGCAGAACACGAGCGGGCAGAACTACGTCGAAATCGCCTCCACGCAGGAAACCATCACGCTCGACAGCGAGTTCGAGCCCTTCCTGCAGCCCAACGTCTTCTGCAACTACAGCGAGAGCAGCGAATGCGTGAAGCTCGCGCGCAGCCTGGTTTCCTCCGCTGCCAACCAGGGCGAAGCAGTGCAGGCCATCTGCGAATACATCACCAGCAATGTCACCTACGACACGGGCAAGGCGGAAACGCTGCGCACTGCCACGGGCTACATCCCCAACCCCGACGAGACGCTCGCCAGTGGCACGGGCATCTGCTTCGACTACGCCTCGCTCGGGTGCGCGATGCTACGCAGCCAGGGCATACCCTGCAAGGTCATCACCGGCTACGTTTCCCCCGACGACATCTACCACGCGTGGATCATGGTCTATGTCGACGGCGTATGGAAGTGCGGAGAGTTCAGCGTCGACCGCAACACGTGGTCACGCGTCGACCTCACGTTCGCGGCGGCTTCGGGAAATGTCAGTTACGTGGGCGACGCGAAAAACTACACGGTTCGATACACCTATTAGGAAAATACGGAAGGTATACTAAAATGGAAAATTGTTGCGGGGCACACGAAAAACAAGCGGTCTATCAGGGGCATTCACCCTTCGATAGCACCTTGCACGCATCGGGCTCCACGGCAGAGGAGTAAACCATGGCCCATTCATTGCTCGAAAGCAGCGCGCTCAGCGCCTTCTTCGGCGGCATCGCCACGATGATCGCGGCGGGCATTCAAACCGACGAAGCGGTGCTCATGCTTGCCGAAAACCGCGAGGAATCGCATTTCAAGAACGTATGCGACAGCGTGTACGCAGGGCTCATCTCGGGAAAGACGCTTTCCGAATCCATGGAGGAAACCGGCGCGTTCCCCCGCTACGCCATCGACATGGTGCGCACGGGCGAGCATTCGGGCCGCCTGGAGCGCGTGCTTCGCAGCCTCGACCTGTATTACGACGAGGAACATCGCATGTTCGCCAAGCTGCAGTCGAGCGTTGCCTACCCCGCCACGCTCCTGTGCATCATGGCCATCATCCTGGGCTTCACGGTGGCCGTCATCCTGCCCGTATTCGTTGACGTATACCAGAACATGTCCGGCTCGCTCACCACGGGCTCGTTCAGCGCAGTGGGCCTTTCCATCACCATCGGCTGGGCCGCCCTGGGCGTAACCGTCGTCTGCGCCATCGCGGCACTCGCGCTCGTCGTGGCCAGCCGCACGGAATCGGGGCGCCAGCGCGTGCTGAACCTCTTCGAGGCGTTCCCCACAACGCGTCAGGCCATGTACCAACTAGCACTTTCGCGCTTTTCGGTGGCCCTTTCCACCTACATCGCCTCGGGCGTGAACAACGAAGACGCCATGCAGCGCGCAACCGCAACCGTCGACCACGTGCTTCTGCGCAAGCGGCTGAAGGCAGCGCGCGCCACCATGATCGACACCGACAATCCGCGCAGCCTTGCACAAGCCATCTCGGAAAACGACGTGTTCGAGCCGCTCTACGCACGCATGCTCACCGTGGGCAGCCATTCGGGCAGCATCGACAACATCCTCGGGCGCCTGTCCCAGATGTTCTTCGACGACGCCGTCGCGCAGGTCGACAAATCCATCGACCGCGTCGAACCCATCCTGGCGGCCCTGCTCACCTTGGCTGTGGGCGCCACGCTCGTTGCGGTAATGCTCCCACTCATCGGCATCATGGGATCCATCGGATAGAAGGCGTTCCATGTACCACGAGCAGACATACGCGAGCAAGAGGAAACGACGCTTCCGGCGCGTTATCGCGCTAGTGGCAGTCGTCGCCATCGCCGCGCTCGTTTCCCTGAGCGTGCAGTTCGCACAGCAGAACGCACGAGCTCAGGGCGCGGTATCGCTGCGCAACGCCATCCTCAATTCCGCCAAGGAATGCTGCGCGATCGAGGGGTCGTACCCCTCGTCACTCGCCCACCTGGAAGAGGACTACGGCCTTACCGTCAATCACGCCGACTACGCCGTAACCTACGAGTGGTTCGCCGATAACGTGCTGCCCAGCGTGGTGGTGATTCCCCGATGACGATTCAGAACGCAGACATCATCGGCGCCATGTCGGCCATGCGCCCCCAGCGCGGCAAGAGCAAATCGCAGGGCCTGTTCATGGGCGTACTGCTGGTGCTCTTCTTCGTGCTCTTGCTCTTCGCGCTCAGTTCGGGCGTGTCGGTATACCGCAGTGTCGCGGAAACGCAGGCGAACGCCGTCGACGCCAAGATGGGCCTGTCGCTCATGACCAACCTCGTTCGCTCCACCGACGCCACCAATGCCGTGGCAAGCGCGCAGGGGCCCGAAGGCAAGGCGCTCGTCTTGGTGGAACGTCTTGATTCGGGCACGTACGAAACGCGCATCTACCTATACCATGGCGCCATCGTGCAAGAATACGGCCTGGCCAACGCCGCATACACGCCGGAA